>NZ_JBEYZK010000015.1:0-252303 GCF_040646035.1 Streptomyces sp. NPDC046465 | reverse complement strand
CTAATCCACCCCGAAGGGCTTCATCGTTCGACTTGCATGTGTTAAGCACGCCGCCAGCGTTCGTCCTGAGCCAGGATCAAACTCTCCGTGAATGTCATCCCGTAATCGGGATTGCATCACGAGAGCGGAACCAGGAAGAGGAATAATCTTCCGGTTCACAGCGTCCTCGCTGATGTTTTCTTCAAAGGAACCTCAACTCACCGAAGTGAGTCGGGGTATCAACATATCTGGCGTTGACTTTTGGCACGCTGTTGAGTTCTCAAGGAACGGACGCTTCCTTTGTACTCACCCGCAGAACGTTGTCTGGGGCTTTCCTCCGGGCGCTTCCCTTCGGTATTTCGTGTTTCCAACCTTACCAGATCCGTTTTCCGTTCCGTTTCCGGTTCGGATTTCATTTCCGGTGGCCGTTGGAGGGCCTTTGCCTTTCGGCGTGTTCACTACTTTAGCGGATCCCCTCCGCAACTCATAATCGAGTTCCTCGAGTTCGAATTCGGGCATGCGGGCACGCCGAATAAGACCCCGCCGAGGGGAAGTTGTTAGGTAGTGGTTGGCCGCTTCCGTGCCGACAGATTGCCGAGCCCGGTTCAGGCGACTCGGACCACATTACGGAGGGGCCAGGGCCGCGTCAAGTTCGTCGGCGTCGGGGCGTATGGGCCCGATAAGGGCTCACCGTAGGGTCGTTGGCCGTCCAGAAGCGCCAGGGGTGGACACCGCCCTCCCCCGACACTCCCGTACGCGGGCCGCTCATGACCTGGTCGGAAGAGGGAGGGGTGCCCGTAAGGACGGTGAACGGGGAGTCCGGGTCCGCGCAGACGTCGCTGCCGTCGAGGCGGCGGTCCACGTCGAGGGCGGTGGCCAGGCGTGCGGGGCCTTTGGCCAGTTCCCTGTCCTTGCGGGCCGAGAGTCGACGGGTGCGGGCCAGCTCGGCGCCCTCCGTGATCTCACCCGCGCGCAGCAGGACCGCACCGGCCTTGCCCTCCGGACCGCACACCAGGTTCATGCAGTGCCACATGCCGTAGGTGAAGTAGACGTACAGGTGACCGGGCGGTCCGAACATCACGCTGTTGCGGGCGGTGCGGCCGCGATACGCGTGTGAGCCGGGGTCGGCCTCTCCCGCGTAGGCCTCCACCTCCGTCAGGCGGACCTCGATCGGGCCGTCCGACGAATCTCGTACGAGGATTCGGCCGAGCAGGTCCGGGGCGACCTCGAGGACAGGGCGGTCGAAGAAGTCTCGGGTCAGGGGCGTACGGTCAGTGGCCACGATCATGCCGTACGAGCGTAATACAGGTGGTGTCGGAACGTCGGTGGCCTTCGGGCCGCTCGGTCGTCAGGGTGACATCAGGGTGATGGCGCGGAACCGGGCACGGCCCCCTCGCGTTTGTACGGATCAAGGATTCAAGTCGAGACGAACCACAGGCGGCTGCCTGGGGGAGGAGAGTCATGGGGTTCAAGAAGCTGCTCGCGAGTATGGGGGCCGGCGGTGCCTCGGTCGAGACCGTGCTGACCGAGGTCAACGTGGTGCCGGGTGGCGTGGTCCAGGGTGAGGTGCGGATTCAGGGCGGGTCCGTGGACCAGGAGATCGAGGGGCTCTCCGTCGGCCTGCAGGCGCGGGTCGAGGTCGAGGGCAACGACCAGGAGACGAAGCAGGACATCGAGTTCACCAAGGTGCGGCTCGGCGGTGCCTTCACGCTCAAGGCGGGCCAGGTGCACGCGGTGCCGTTCGGGCTCGAGATCCCCTGGGAGACGCCGGTCACCTCCATCGACGGGCAGCAGCTGCGCGGGATGAACATCGGTGTGACCACCGAGCTGGAGATCGCGCGCGCCGTGGACTCCGGCGACCTTGACCCGATCAACGTGCACCCGCTGCCGGCGCAGCAGGCCATCCTGGACGCCTTCATCCAGCTGGGCTTCCGCTTCAAGAGCGCCGACATGGAGCGCGGTCGCATCCGCGGTACGCGGCAGAAGCTGCCGTTCTACCAGGAGATCGAGTTCTTCCCGCCGCAGCAGTACCGCGGTCTCAACCAGGTCGAGCTGAGCTTCGTCGCCGACGACCGGGAGATGGACGTCGTCCTGGAGATGGACAAGAAGCCGGGCCTGTTCAGCGAGAGCAGCGACTCCTTCCGCTCGTTCAAGGTGGGACTCAACGACTTCCAGGGCACGGACTGGGCCGCGTACCTGAACGAGTGGCTGTCCCAGGTCGGCAGCAAGCGGAACTGGTTCTAGGCTCGAAGAGGATCAGCGAGGTCCAGCAACCAACCAGGAGGTGCCGACGTGACCGAGCTCAAGAGGCCGCCGCTTCCCCATGACTTCCACCCGTCCGTGCCGTCGTTCACGGTCGTGAGCGAGGACTTCGAGCCGGGTGCGGTCCTGCGGGACGCGCAGGTCCACGCGGCCGGGAACACCTCGCCGCAGCTGCGGTGGGAGGGCTTCCCGCCGGAGACCAAGAGCTTCGCCGTGACGTGCTTCGATCCGGACGCCCCTACGGGGAGCGGGTTCTGGCACTGGACCGTCTTCGACATCCCGGTCTCGGCGACCGAGCTGCCGGGCGGTGCGGGCAGCGGCAAGTTCGAGGGGCTGCCCGAGGGCGCGGTGCAGGTGCGCAACGACTTCGGGACGAAGGACTTCGGGGGTGCGGCGCCGCCGCCCGGCGACCCGGCGCACCGCTATGTGTTCACCGTGTACGCGGTGGACCAGGAGAAGCTGGGCCCCGATGCGGATGCCGCTCCCGCGTTCGTCGGGTTCAACCTCCGGTTCCACACGCTCGCGCGTGCGCAGGTGATCGCCGAGTACGCCGCTCCCGCGGAGAGCTGAGCGTTCACCGATTGTTTGCCCGTCTCTGGTCATGGAAGTGATCGGAGGCGGGCATTTTTATTGCGTTGTCCATCTCGGCGCGCCCGGCCAAAGTTGATCCAAGCCCGCCAGGCGGTGGGCCGGTGCATACGGGAGGTGGGCAGGTTGATGCGGGACACGCTGGTGCTGAACGCGAGCTTCGAGCCGCTCTCGACGGTGTCGCTCAACCGGGCCGTCGTTCTGGTGCTCCAGGACAAGGCCGTGGTCGAGTACGCCCACCCCGGGCTCCGTGTGCGCGCGGCGGCGATCGACATACCCGTGCCGCAGGTGATCAGGCTCTGCAGGTATGTACGGGTGCCGTTCCGAAGACAGGCTCCGTGGTCGCGGCGGGGTGTGCTGGTCCGCGACCGGCACCGGTGCGCGTACTGCGGCAGGCGTGCGACGACCGTGGACCATGTGGTGCCGCGGTCGCAGGGCGGCGCCGACTCCTGGCTCAATACGGTGGCTTCGTGCGCCCTGGACAATCACCGCAAGGCGAACCGGACTCCGGACGAGGCCGGGATGCCGTTGCTGCGGCAGCCGTTCGAGCCGACGCCCGCGGACGCGATGCTGTTGTCCCTCGGGCGGGATGACTTGGCCTCGCTGCCCGAGTGGCTGGCGCAGCCTGCGGCGTAATGCCCTCGGGACGCTACGCGGAACGCCCGCTCAGTCGATCGTCGGCTGCTCGCGGCGCTCCTTGCCGGAGGAGCCGCTGCCCGAACCGCCGCCCATGGGGTTGAAGTTGCCGAGGGCGCCGCCCAGGCCCTTGAGCGCGTCGCCGATCTCGCTGGGCACGATCCAGAGCTTGTTCGCGTCGCCCTCGGCGATCTTCGGGAGCATCTGGAGGTACTGGTAGGAGAGGAGCTTCTGGTCCGGGTCGCCGGCGTGGATGGATTCGAAGACCGTGCGGATCGCCTGGGCCTCGCCCTCGGCGCGCAGGGCGGCCGCCTTGGCCTCACCTTCGGCGCGCAGGATCGCGGACTGCTTCTCACCTTCGGCGCGCAGGATCTCCGACTGCCGGACACCTTCGGCCTGGAGGATCGCGGCGCGCTTGTCGCGGTCGGCGCGCATCTGCTTCTCCATCGAGTCCTGGATGGAGGTCGGCGGCTCGATCGCCTTGAGCTCGACGCGGTTGACGCGGATGCCCCACTTGCCGGTGGCCTCGTCGAGGACGCCGCGCAGGGCCGCGTTGATCTCCTCGCGGGAGGTCAGCGTCCGTTCCAGGTCCATGCCGCCGATGATGTTGCGAAGGGTGGTGACGGTGAGCTGCTCGATCGCCTGGATGTAGCTGGCGACTTCGTACGTCGCGGCGCGTGCGTCGGTCACCTGGTAGTAGATGACGGTGTCGATGTTGACCACCAGGTTGTCCTGGGTGATCACCGGCTGGGGCGGGAAGGGGACGACCTGTTCACGGAGGTCGATGCGGTTGCGGATCGAGTCGATGAACGGGACGACGATGTTCAGTCCCGCGTTCAGCGTCCGTGTGTAGCGGCCGAATCGCTCGACGATGGCGGCGCTCGCCTGTGGAATGACCTGGATGGTCTTGATCAGGGCGATGAAGACAAGGACCACCAGAATGATCAGGACGATGATGATTGGTTCCATCGTGGCTCCCCGTACCCTTCATGCCTCGGCGTGTGTCCGCGGGATCTCAAAGATCTTGCTGGTCGAGTCTGTCAGACCGCTGTCCTGCCCGTGGGGCATTCACATGACGACGGCCGTCGCTCCGTCGATCTCGACGACGTCCACTTCCTGGCCCGCCTCGTAGGCGCGGTCGGTGTCGAGCGCGCGGGCCGACCAGATCTCCCCCGCGAGCTTGATGCGGCCGCCCGAGCCGTCGACCCGTTCAAGGACGACGGCGGATCTGCCCCTCAACGCGTCGATCCCGGTGGCCAGTTCGGGGCGTTGGGCGCGGTGTCTGGCCGCCACGGGGCGTACGACGCCGATGAGCGCGACGGAGACCGCCGCGAAGACCACGACCTGCAGCACGGTGCCGCCGCCGAGGCCCGCGGTCACGGACGCCGCGACGGCGCCCACGGCCAGCATGCCGAACTCCGGCATCGCGGTCAGTACCAGCGGAATTCCGAGCGCGACGGCGCCGATCAGCCACCACACCCATGCGTCGATGTCCACGAGGCCATGGTAGGACCGCCGGTCCTGTTCGGGACAGGGCGCCGATCAGCTCAGCGGAAGGCCCGTGGCGGTCCAGCGGTCGTTCTTCTGGTCGACGACGAGCGGGAGGCCGAAGCAGAGGGAGAGGTTGCGGGAGGTGAGTTCGAGCTCCAGCGGGCCCGCGGCGAGGACCTTGCCCTGCCGGATCATGAGGACGTGCGTGAAGCCGGGGGCGATCTCCTCGACGTGGTGCGTGACCATGATCATCGAGGGGGCGATCGGGTCGCGGGCGAGGCGGCCGAGGCGGCGTACGAGGTCTTCGCGGCCGCCGAGGTCGAGGCCGGCGGCGGGCTCGTCGAGGAGGAGCAGCTCGGGGTCGGTCATCAGGGCGCGGGCGATCAGGGTGCGCTTGCGCTCGCCCTCGGAGAGGGTGCCGAACCTGCGGTCCAGGTAGTCGCTCATGCCGAGGCGGTCGAGGAAGGCGCGGGCACGCTGCTCGTCCACGTCCTCGTAGTCCTCGTGCCAGCCGGCGGTCATGCCGTACGCGGCGGTGAGGACCGTCTGGAGGACGGTCTGGCGCTTGGGCAGCTTCTCGGCCATCGCGATGCCGGCGACGCCGATGCGCGGGCGCAGCTCGAAGACGTCGGTGCCGGGCTTGCCGAGGGTCTCGCCGAGGACGGTGGCGCTGCCGGTGCTCGGGAAGAGGTAGCTGGAGGCGAGGTTGAGGAGGGTGGTCTTGCCCGCGCCGTTGGGGCCGAGGATGACCCAGCGCTCCCCCTCCTTCACCGACCAGGAGACCTGGTCCACCAGAGCCCGGCCCTCGCGGACCACAGATACGTCCTCAAGCTCCAGTACATCGCTCATGAGCGCGCTGTCTCCCATTGCAGTCTCGGTCGTCGCTCGCGTCGGTGGACGCGGCCCCCGGATAAAACCTACGCCACCGGCCGACCGTTCCTGTCGTGAGCCCGGTCCTTAGGCTGTGTGCATGCTCTCGGAACCACGATCAGGACGCCTGGCCGCTTGGGGAAATGCCCTTTTGGCCGGACTTGTTTCTCCGGATGACGCGGTGCTCGCGATGGTCGGCGAGGACGCGGTGCACCGGGTCGAAGGACTGCCCGGGGAGTCGGGCCCGGTCGGGCTCACGCTCGCCCTGGGGCGGCTGCGCTCGCTGGGGGTGACCGGCCTGCGGGTGGCGCTGCCCGCGCCGGGGCATCCGCTCGGGCTGAGCGGTCCGCCCGAGTTCAACGCGCGGGCCCTGGAGGCGGAGGAGGCCGTCGTCGCGTTCGGCGCGCCGTACGGGCTCGTGCCCGAGGTGTACGAGGCGGGGCCGGAAGGCGACGTACACGTGGAGGTCGTCTGGCACTGCCTGCCCGTGCGCGAGGGGCCGCCCGCCGACGTGCCCTCGCTCGGGGAGGCGGAGCGCGAGCTGGCGGAGGCGCTGCGGGAGGCGACGGAGGTGCTGGCCCGGCTCGATGTCGCGGGGTCGGGTCCGGTCGCGGAGGCGGCGCTCGACGCGTACCGGGCGCGGGCGGAACGGGGCCGTGAGGTGCTTGCTCCCGGCTATCCGCCGCGTGCGGTGCGGGTGTTGGAGCTGGCGCAGCGGGTCGGTCTGCTGATCTCGCTGGCGTACGGGAACGGGCACGGCGGGGCCGTCAGCGCATCGGAGATGGCGGCGCGGGTGGAGGCTCTGCGGCCGGTGGAGCGGACCGCGCGCCGGGCGCAGGTCGCGGCGTACGACTCCGCCGTCGAGGAGCGGGAGCGGGGCGGGCACTGAGGAGCGGGAGCGGGGCGGGCACTGAGGGCGCACCCCCGGCGCGGGCACACGGCGCGTCCGCGGCGCGGGCACACGGCGCGTCCGCGGCGCGGGCACACGGAACGCCTCGGGCCCCGCGGACCTCAGTGGTCCGCGGGGCCCGTGCCGGGACCGGTGCGTCAGCGATTCACGGTCGCGTTGGCGAACGCGGGGTTGAGCAGGCCCACGACGTTCACGCTGTTGCCGGTCACGTTGACCGGGACGTGGACCGGGGCCTGGACGAGGTTGCCGGAGCCGACGCCCGGCGACTTGGTGGCGACGCCGTTGGCCTGGGCGTCGGAGGTGGCGGACGCGACTCCGGCGGAGGCGCCCGCGGCGAGACCGGCGGCGACGACGGCCAGGGCGGTCTTCTTGGCGATGCTGTTCATGGGAAGTGCTCCTCCTGCTGACATGGCGACCCCGGCTACGGGGTCAGAGCTGCGGGGTCAAAGCTGCGGGGTCAAAAGGGTGCGCGGCGCGCTGGCGCTGCGGAGAACGGGACCTCCCGCCCGGACCGGCCGCCAGGGAGCGGCCGGTGGGTCGGGGGGATGGTCAGACGTTCGCGCAGACGTTCCCGAACGTGGGGTTCAGGGCGCCGATGACCGTGACGGTGTTGCCGCAGGCGTTCACCGGGATGTGGATCGGGGCCTGGACCAGGTTGCCGGAGCCGACGCCGGGCGACTTGGTGGCGACACCGTCGGCGTGCGCGCCGCCGTGGCCGTGGGCCGAGGCCATACCGGCGCCGGCCGCAACCAGGCCACCGGCCACCATCGTGACAGCAGCGGCCTTCTTCAGGTTCTTCACTTCTACGTTCCTCCTGAGCGGAAACTGCGGCCAGCCGCCGCAGCACGCACTGGAGAACGCCGGAGCGCCCCAAGGGATACGCCAATCGGGGGACATCTACACGACGGTATGAATCTCAGTCCGGAAGGCGACGCTCCGCTCGCGGTCCGGTCAGCCCGCCGCACCGTTGCGGACGGCCCAGAGGGCGGCCTGGGTCCGGTCGGCCAGGTCCAGCTTCATCAGGATGTTCGAGACGTGGGTCTTGACGGTCTTCTCGGAGAGGACGAGGGCGCGGGCGATCTCGCGGTTCGAGCGGCCGTCGGCGATCAGGCCGAGGACCTCGCGCTCGCGCTCGGTGAGCGACCCTCCCCTGCCGTGGCTGTTGCCCGTCTCCTCCTGGGACAGCAGCGCGCCCGCCACCTCCGGCTGCAGCAGGACGTGGCCCGCGTGCACGGACCGGATGGCGCCGGCGAGGGCGTCCGGGTCGACGTCCTTGTAGACGTACCCCGCGGCGCCGGCGCGCAGGGCGGGGACGACCGTGCGCTGCTCGGTGAAGCTGGTGACGATGAGGACGCGCGCGGGGTTGGCCAGCTCGCGGAGCTTGCGCAGCGCCTCCACGCCGTCCATGCCGGGCATCTTGACGTCCATCAGGACGACGTCCGGCTTCAGCTCCTCGGCCTGTACGACGCCTTCGGCGCCGTCCGACGCCTCGCCGACGACGTCGATGTCGTCCTGGATCTCCAGGAACGTACGCAGACCGCGGCGGACCACCTGGTGGTCGTCGACCAGCAGTACCCGGATCCCTGTCTTCGTATTGAGCACGGCGTCAGCCACCGGGGACCTCCATCTTGATCGTTGTGCCCTTGCCGGGCTCCGATTCCACGGTCAGCCGCCCGCCGACCCCGCTCGCCCGGTCCCGCATGGAGACCAGGCCCAGATGCCGCCCCGCGCGGCGTACGCCCATGGGTTCGAACCCCGTGCCGTCGTCGGTGACGCACAGGACCGCGCCGGATCCGCGCTTGTCCAGGGTCACCTTGACGTGCTCCGCGCCGGAGTGACGCAGGGCGTTGTGCAGGGCCTCCTGCGCGACCCGCAGCGCGGCTTCCTCCTGCGAGGCGGGCAGGGCCCGCACGCCGTGGCTCTCGAAGGTGACCTGTGCGCCGTGGGCGCGGTGCAGCACCTGGATGTGGGTGCGCAACGTGGCGACCAGGCCGTCCTCGTCGAGCGCGGCGGGACGCAACTCCACGACGGCCGCGCGCAGTTCGTCGGCGGCTTCCGCCGCGAGCGCCGCCACCTGCTGCAGTTCGCCTTTGGCCCGGGACGGATCGCGGTCCACCAGGGCGGTGGCGGCCTGCGCGGTCAGGCGCAGCGAGAACAGCTTCTGGCTGACGGCGTCGTGCAGTTCGTGGGCGAGGCGGGAGCGCTCCTCGGCGATGGTCAGCTCGCGACTGCGTTCGTACAGGCGGGCGTTGGTGAGGGCGATGGCGGCGTGCTGGGCGAGGATGGAGAGGAGCTGCGTGTCGTCCTCGGTGAAGCCGCAACCGCCCTGCGGCTTGGGGCAGTTCTTGTTGGCGAGGAAGAGGGCGCCGAGCGTCTCGTCGTCGTAGTGGATGGGCACGCCGAGGAAGTCGGACATCTCCGGGTGGGCGGAGGGCCAGCCTCCGAAGCGGGGGTCCTCGCGCACGTCGCCGAGCCGGACGGTCTCGCCCTTCTGCAGCATCGAGGCGAGGATGCCGTGCTGCCGGGGCAGGGGGCCGATGGCCTTCCACTGGTCCTCGCTGACGCCGTCGACGACGAACTGGGCGAATCCGCCGTGGTCGTCCGGGACTCCGAGCGCGGCGTACTCGGCATCGAGCAGCTCACGGGCCGAGGCGACGATCGTCTTGAGGACGTCGCGCACCTCCAGGTGCCTGCTCATGGCGAGGAGCGCGGAACTCACCGCGGTCAGGCCGGATCGGGGTCCTTGACTCATGGTCACACCGTACCGGCGGGGTGTGACAGTCCGTATCCGACCTGTGGCGGCCTCCGCCTAGGCCGCGGGCCCTAGGCCCATGGTCCGGGACCAGGGCAAAGGGCTCCGCGCGGTCCTGGGCGTACCGCTGCGCGTGCCCGACGGGCGGTGGGCGGTCGAGCTGCGGGATCCGGACGGGAGCGGTGGCGGGCCGGGCGGCGATCGAGCGCGGTGATACGCAGGCGGTACGGCGTCTCTGCCTCTGGCACGAGTTCGGCGACAGCCACCTCATCCTCCCGGAGGAGACTCCTCACGGAGAGGGTTGCGTCGGCAACTCGCGGTGAGGCTGTTACGTGTCCGATGTGAGCCCGCGCATAGGACGCACATCACGTACGAAGGCTCCTAGTGGATGAGAGTTCCCTTTATGGGTAGGGGATCCGGGCTTGCTGCGGGCATCGTCGGATTCCTGATCCACTACCTGGCATCGTACGTCACTGCTTTGCCTCCGAATTTTGCGCCCGCTAACAATTGCTCCCGTCGCTCGGCGCCGCGGTCTGACCACCGCGGCGTTTGTGCCGGAGAAGCAATCTGTCCCCCCGCCGGACCAGAGCGACCTCCGCTATTCGAAGAGGTCCATCTCGCATGTCCAAGCACACCACCCCTGGTCATGATCGCGCTGCCGTGACCAAGACCCAGAAGTTCTCGATCGCCGGTGTCGCCACGCTCGGCGCCGCCGCCCTCGCGTTCTCCCTCGTGCCGGGCAGCGCCGATGCGGGTACCGAGACCCAGAGCCTCGATGCCGCCCCGGTGGCCTTCAAGCAGAACGTCGAGGCCGAGCAGGCCGTGCGCGCCGGTGTCATCAAGCAGCACGGCACCGCCGACAAGCAGGCCAAGGACGACGCCGCGAAGGCCGCCGAGGAGAAGAAGAAGGCCGAGGACGCCAAGAAGGCGGCCGACGAGGCCGCCGCGAAGAAGAAGGCCGAGGACGAGCGCAAGGCCCAGGAGGCCGCGAGCCGCGCCGCCGCCCGCAAGCCCGTCTACACCAACAACCTCGACGGCTGGATCCGCCAGTCCCTGGACATCATGAAGTCCAAGGGCATCCCCGGTTCCTACGAGGGTCTGCACCGCAACATCATCCGTGAGTCCGCGGGCAACCCGCAGGCCGTGAACGGCTGGGACATCAACGCCATCAACGGCACCCCGTCGGTCGGTCTGCTCCAGGTCATCAAGCCGACGTTCGACGCTTACCACGTCGACGGCACGTCCACGAACATCTACGACCCCGTCGCCAACATCACGGCCGCGGCCAACTACGCCGCCGACCGGTACGGCTCGATGGACAACGTGAACGGCGCCTACTGAGCCTTGATCGCCTGATCAATGGACCTCTTCAGCCGAAGCTGAGGCCCACGGACGCCGAAGGGCGGCACCCCGCACGGGGTGCCGCCCTTCTTCGCGTACGGAGCCGGGTCCGCTACTTGCGCATGACTTCCGGCTCGTGCCGGCGCAGCAGGCGCGCGACCGCGAAGCCGCAGATGACACCGAGCGCGAGCAGGATCGTGATGTTCATGCCCCACTGTGCGGCCGAGTGCTCCCACAGGGGGTCGAGGTCGCCCGGCTTCTTCGGGTCCCACGGCGGCATCAGGTGGGCGAGGTCGAGCGTGGCGCCCGAGCCCGCGATGGCCCAGCGCGACGGCATCAGCCAGGCGAACTGCTCCAGGCCCGGCGAGCCGTAGACCTGGAAGAGGACGCCGGTGAAGACGACCTGGACGATCGCGAACATCACCAGGAGCGGCATGGTCTTCTCGGAGGTCTTCACCAGCGAGGAGATGACCAGGCCGAACATCATCGACGTGAAGCCGAGCGCGATGATCGTCAGGCAGATCTCCACGGCCGGGGGCATGATCAGGCCCTCTGCCGGAAGCTCGCGGGGGGCGAAGCCGATGCCGCAGATGATGACGCCCTGGATGGCCGTGATGATGCCGAGGACGATGACCTTGGACATCAGGTACGCCGAGCGGGAGAGGCCGGTCGCCCGTTCCCGCTCGTAGATGACCCGTTCCTTGATCAGCTCACGTACGGAGTTGGCCGCGCCGGAGAAGCACATGCCGACCGCGAGGATCAGCATGATGGTGCCCGCGTCGGCGTTGAACTTCACCGGCGGCTTGGGCGGTCCCAGGCCGAAGTCGGCCGGGATCACGACGCTGACGATGCCGAGGACCGCGGGCAGGATCACCATCAGGCCCATGAAGCCCTTGTCGGAGGCGATCACCGACACATAGCGGCGGATCAGGGTCCACAGCTGCGAACCCCAGCCCTGCGGCTTCGGCGGGCGCACCGCCTGCGGCGGGGGCATCGGTACGGACTGCGCGGCGACGGCGTCGATGTCCGCCGCGTACATCTGGTAGTGCTGCGAGCCCTTCCAGCGGCCCGCCCAGTCGTAGTCGCGGTAGTTCTCGAAGGCGGAGAAGACGTCGGCCCAGGTGCTGTAGCCGAAGAAGTTGAGGGCTTCCTCCGGCGGGCCGAAGTACGCCACCGAACCGCCCGGCGCCATCACCAGGAGCTTGTCGCAGATCGCCAGCTCGGCGACCGAGTGTGTGACGACGAGGACCGTGCGGCCGTCGTCGGCGAGGCCGCGGAGCAGCTGCATGACGTCGCGGTCCATGCCCGGGTCGAGGCCGGAGGTCGGCTCGTCCAGGAAGATCAGCGAGGGCTTGGTGAGCAGTTCCAGGGCCACCGAGACGCGCTTGCGCTGGCCACCGGAGAGGGAGGTGACCTTCTTCTCCTTGTGGATGTCCAGCTTGAGCTCGCCGAGGACCTCGTCTATCCGCTGGTTGCGCTCCGCCTCGGAGGTGTCCGCGGGGAAGCGCAGCTTGGCCGCGTACTTGAGGGCCTTCTTGACGGTCAGTTCCTTGTGCAGGATGTCGTCCTGCGGGACCAGACCGATGCGCTGGCGCAGCTCGGCGAACTGCTTGTACAGGTTGCGGTTGTCGTAGAGGACGTCGCCCTGGTTGGCGGGCCGGTAGCCGGTGAGCGCCTTGAGCAGGGTGGACTTGCCGGAACCCGAGGGGCCGATGACCGCGATGAGCGACTTCTCCGGGACGCCGAACGAGACGTCCTTGAGGATCTGCTTGCCGCCGTCGACGGTGACCGTGAGGTGGCGGGCCGAGAAGGAGACGTCACCGGTGTCGACGAACTCCTCGAGCTGTCCGCCGACGAGGCGGAAGGTCGAGTGGCCGACGCCGACGATGTCGTTCGGGCCGATGAGGACCGTCGAGGACTTCGCGATGGGCTGGCCGTTGACGTACGTGCCGTTGTGGGACCCGAGGTCGTGGATCTCGAAACGGCCGTCGGGCGTCGCGGTGAACTCGGCGTGGTGGCGCGAGACCTGCAGGTCGGAGACGACGAGCTCGTTCTCCAGGGCGCGGCCGATGCGCATCTTGCGGCCGAGCGCCAGCTGGTGGAACGTCGTCGGACTGCGGTCGCCGTAGACCGGCGGGGCCCCCGCAGCCCCGCCGGAACCCGGAGTCTTCTGTGCGTACGCCTCGGACGGGCCGCCCTGTTGCTGGGGCACGTGCGACTGGTGCTGCTGCTGGGGCTGGTGCTGGGGCGGCTGATGCTGCTGGGGCTGCTGCTGCGGCCAGCCCTGTTGCTGCGCCTGGTACGGGGCCTGCTGGTGGGGTGCGTGCTGCTGGGGTGCCTGCGGCTGGGCGGCATGCTGCTGAGAGGCCTGCGCGGCCCAGCCGGGTGCCTCCTGCTGGTGCTGCTGGTGCTGCTGGGGCGCGTGCTGCGGCGCGACCTGCTGCTGGGCGTGCTGCGCCGCGGAGACGGCGGCCGCGCCCGCGGCGCCGCCGGACACGTTCACCAGCGGACCGTCGGTCGCGTTGCCGAGGTGCACGGCCGAACCGGGGCCGATCTCCATCTGATGGATCCGCTGGCCCTGCACGAAGGTGCCGTTGGTGCTGCCGTGGTCCTCAATGACCCAACTGCGCCCGCTCCAGCTGATCGACGCGTGCCGCCAGGAGACCCTGGCGTCGTCGAGCGAGATATCCCCCTGCGGATCACGTCCGAGGGTGTACGGCCTGGACGCGTCGAGCGTCCAGGTCCTGCCATTCAATTCCAGTACGAGTTCCGGCACTCCATGCCCCACTGAGTTGTCCCCCGAGCTAGCCCCCATCGATGGGGAGTCTAGGGATGTCGAACATCGGGAGGAACTATTTCAGGCGGAGGCCTCTGACCGAAAGTCGGGCCTTGTGAAGACTGCGTACGGGCGTGAAGGGTTGCCCCGTTGACGGGGCAGATACCGCCCCGGAGAGTAGTAAGAACCCATCAGTGCATACGGATCATGCTCATTCGGCGCATTTCACCCATCGCGTTCCTCAAGGCCATGTGTCCTATGACTTCTGTGAAACGCATGAAACGCCTGCGCCGTGCGATGGGGCGGCGCACCGCGGTTCGGGGGTTTCTCATGGCGACCGGCGCATACAAAAGTGAAGGCCAGGGCGTTCGTTGGGGTGATGTGCTGCTCTCCGCGATCGCCGCGGTGAGTTGGGCGCTGATCGGTATGGCGGGGACTGCCGCGCTCGGGCTGCACCTGCTCGGCGCCGACGCGGTCGGATCGCTCGGGCCGATGACGGCGGCGACCATCGCGCTGGGCGCGGGGGGATCGGTCACACCGTCCGGCGACGTCTCGGCCTTCGGCCTGAAGGGTGCCGAGGCGACCACGACGATCGATATCGCGCCACTCGGTGTGGGCCTGGTGGGGGCGCTGCTCCTCGCCCATTTCTTCCTGCGTTCCCTGCGTGGAGCGGGGGTTGTGATCACGCCCGCCGAACTCGTCGCGCGTGCGGCGGCGGTGCTCGCCCTCTTCGTGGCGATGCTCGCGGGGCTCGCCTGGGCCGGTCACGACCTCATCACGATCGACGGCGAGCGGCTCGGCGTCGACAAGGGGATCGGGGAAGGGGTCGGGGAGGGGCTCGACCGGCTGCCGGGCGGCATCGGAGACAAGCTGCCCGGCGGGATCGGGGACATCGGCGGGCTCCTGCCCGACCGGCTCGGGGACCTGGCCAAGGCGAAAGCGTCGGTCGGGTTCACCGTGGACACCGGTCCGACGCTGCTCGGCGGGGCGCTCTGGGTGGCGGGTGTCCTGCTCATCGCGCTGCTCGCGTCGCGGCGGACGCCGCTCCCCGCCGGGCTCGGCGGACTGCACCGGGTGGTGCGGCCCGCCGCGTCCGCGCTGGTCACGGTGGTGCTTGTGGCGGTCGCCGCGGGGCTCGCCGCGGCCGCGTACGCGATGGTCGGCGACGGCCACCCCAAGCGGATCGCGGGCGCCGCGCTCCTCGGGGCGCCGAACGGCGTGTGGCTCGGCGTCCCCGTGGGGCTCTTCGTGCCGTGGGACGGCCGGGCGACCGGCGCCCTCACGCGGTTCCTGCCGGACCCGGTGGACGACCTCCTGGCAGGGCCGTCCGACAAGGCGCTCACGCTCGGGAGGCTCGCCGAACTCGACGGCAGGGTGTGGCTGTTGGGCGTCGCGGCGGCCGTGATGATGCTGTTCGCGGGGGTGCTGACGGCGGTGCGGACGCCTCGGGTCCGTGATGCGGTGTCCGCGGTCGGGTTCGCGGGGCGGTGCGGGGTGCGTCTCGGGGTCGTGACGGCGCTCGGGCTTCCCCTCTTGGCGTGGCTGACCGAGGTGTCCGCCGACGCCTCGCTCTCCGTCCTCGGCTTCGACGCGTTCGGCGCGGGGATCGAGCTGCGCGGGCGACTGGGGGCGGCGGCGCTGCTCGGGGCGGTGTGGGGGCTGGGCGCCGGGGTGCTCGGGGCGTTGCTCGCGGTGGCCACGGGGGCGGCGGGGGGCCGGGCGGCGGGCCTCGCCGCGGTCGGGAAAGGGGTCGGAGTCGGGAACGGGGCCGGGAACGGGGTCGAGGTCGGGGCGGCGGCTCGGGCGCCGGGCGGGGCGGTCCCCAGTGCTCCGTCCGGCGCCGGACCACATGGCCCCGGTGCTCCGTCCGGCGCCGGACCGTACGGTCCTGGTTCCCCGGCCGGTGCCGGACCGTACAGCCCCGGCTCCCCGCACCGGCCGCCGAACCCCGACACGAACCCCTACCTGCGGCCGCCCCGGGACCTCTCCGGTGCGCCGACCGAGGTGGGACCGGTCGTGCGGCCACCGGCGCCTCCCCCCTCGGCGAGGCGGCCCCGCTCCCGCTCGACGGACTGGCCTCCCCCGCCACCGCCTCCCGGGCCACGCAGGCCGCACTGACCGAGGACCGCGGCCACCCTCTCCGCCCCCCCGGCTCGGTGCCGGAGCGCGCGGGCGGGAACGGCTGCCCACAACGGGCAGAAGCGGTGGGACAGGGGCAAGCCGCACCCCGGCGGAACCCGTACTGTCCGGCACGCGGACCGTGCCCGCGTCCGCGAGGAGCGTGCGGATACCGTAGGGATCACCATGAGTGCCTCGCAGCCCCCTCAGCCCGCCGACATCCCGACGCTTCTCGTCAAGATCTTCGGCAAGGACCGCCCCGGTATCACCGCCGGGCTCTTCGACACCCTCGCCGCCTACTCCGTCGACGTCGTCGACATCGAGCAGGTCGTCACCCGCGGCCGGATCGTGCTGTGCGCGCTCGTGACCGAGCCGCCCGCCGGTCTGGAGGGCGACCTGCGTGCCACCGTCCACAGCTGGGCGGAGTCCATGAAGATGCAGGCCGAGATCATCTCGGGCATCGGCGACAACCGGCCGCGAGGCCTCGGGCGTTCGCTCGTGACCGTCCTCGGCCACCCGCTGACTTCGGAATCGACGGCCGCGATCGCCGCCCGTATAACGGCCACCGGCTGCAACATCGACCGTATCTTCCGGCTCGCCAAGTATCCCGTCACCGCCGTCGAGTTCGCGGTGTCCGGCACGGAGACCGAGACGCTGCGCACCGCCCTCGCCATCGAGGCCGCGAAGCTCGGTGTGGACGTCGCGGTCGTCGCGGCGGGCCTGCACCGCCGGGCCCAGCGGCTCGTGGTGATGGACGTCGACTCGACGCTCATCCAGGACGAGGTCATCGAGCTCTTCGCCGCGCACGCCGGCTGCGAGGACGAGGTCGCCGAGGTGACGGCGGCCGCGATGCGCGGCGAGCTGGACTTCGAGCAGTCGCTGCACGCGCGGGTGGAACTCCTCGCGGGGCTCGACGCGTCGGTCGTCGACAAGGTCCGCTCGGAGGTCCGCCTCACGCCGGGCGCCCGCACCCTCATCCGCACCCTGAAGCGTCTCGGCTACCAAGTGGGCGTCGTCTCGGGCGGGTTCACTCAGGTCACCGATGATCTGAAGGAACGTCTCGGCCTCGACTTCGCCCAGGCCAACACCCTGGAGATCGTCGACGGCAAGCTCACCGGCAAGGTGACCGGCGAGATCGTCGACCGGGCGGGCAAGGCGCGGCTGCTGCGCCGCTTCGCCACGGAGGCCGGGGTCCCGCTGGAGCAGACCGTCGCGATCGGCGACGGCGCGAACGACCTCGACATGCTGAACGCGGCGGGCCTCGGCGTCGCCTTCAACGCCAAGCCCGTGGTCCGCGAGGCCGCTCACACCGCGGTGAACGTCCCCTTCCTTGACACCGTCCTCTATCTCCTCGGCATCACCCGCGAAGAGGTCGAGGCGGCGGACATGCACCTGGACTGAGCTCCGTAGAGCCTGTCTTCGAACCCCGTACGTCGAGGGGCCCGGCACCGCCACGGTGCCGGGCCCCTTCAGCATGGGCGGGGAGACGGGCTACTCGGACGGGGCCCAGTAGTCGACGAGGGTGGCCACGCCGGGCTCGAGCGCCTTCCACGAGCCGGAGTACGTCAGCACGGCGAAGGCGGCGGTGGGAAAGCCCCGGCGGTTGAGGCGCTCTCTGGCGTCGCCCTCGGAGCCCCCGGCGAGGACATCCGTCAGGCCCTGGACCGAGGGGTTGTGACCGATCAGGACGAGGTTCTGCACGTCGTCCGGGATTTCGTTGAGCACGGCGATCAGCTCACCGGGAGAGGCTTCGTACAGCCGCTCCTCGTAAACGGTCTTCGGCCGCTGCGGCAGTTCCTGGACGGCGAGCTTCCAGGTCTCGCGGGTCCGGGCCGCGGTCGAGCAGAGGGCTAGGTCGAAGGGGATGCCGCTGTCGGCCAGCTTGCGCCCGGCGACGGGGGCGTCCCGGCGGCCTCGATCGGCGAGCGGCCGCTCGTGGTCGGAAACCTGCGGCCAGTCGGCCTTCGCATGCCGGAAGAGGACAATCCTGCGGGGTTCTGCGACGCTCATGCGTCCCAGCTTCGCATGAAACGCGCCATGGGGCGCAGGGAGTTGGCGCGGTCCCCCGGCAGGAGTGACGGCACCGGTGCGAGGGGGCTCACGCGGCCGTGCGCAGGACCATCGTCTGTATGCGCTCCAGGAGGTTGGTGACGGCCGGATCGCCTGCCGCGGCGTGCGCGTCCACGGGGTTCAGGACGAGCAGGAGCAGGGCCGCGAAGGCGACGGCGGGGAGGGCGATCGCCCACCACGGGAGCTGGATCTCGACGCTGCCCGACTCCGCCGGGTCGCGCCGGGTGTGCGATCGGGCCGACATGCCGCCTCCGTGGTCCTTCGAGTCTCCGTGCCGCGTCTTCGCGGCCACAACTCGAAGTTAGGTGATCGGCGACCCTCAGCCCATCCGGAGACCCACCCACTTGACCCTGACACTGACCCCCTAGGGGATGGGGGTGCTAGCCCCACCATCGGCGGCCACCATCGGCGTTCGCCATCGACGTGCCGCCATCGGCGTCGGTTCAGGGAGAGGCGATGGAGGCGATGATGCCGATGATCACGGTGATGGCCAGCATCGCGCCGAGCACGATGAGCAGTTTCTTCTGGCCGTTCTGGGGGTTCGGATCGAGGACGGGCATACGGTCAGTCTCGCACCCTTTGCCCGTCCCCCGGCCGTCGGGGTCAGGCCGCCGCGGCCCTGGCCGCCACCTCGTCCTCGACCGTGCGGTTGCGGCCCGCGAAGGTGCCGACGACGATCTGCGGCACCATCAGGCCCGCCATGAGGGCGAGCGGCAGCCCCCAGCCGCCGCTGTGCTGGTAGAGCACGCCCACGAGGAGCGGCCCGGGGATCGAGATCAGATAGCCGGTGCTCTGCGCGAAGGCGGACAGCTTGGCGACGCCCACGCTGCTCTTGGCCCGCATCCCGACCATCGTGAGGGCGAGCGGGAAGGCGCAGTTGGAGATGCCCATCAGCACCGCCCAGCCCCAGGCGCCGCCGGAAGGTGCGAGGTAGAGGCCCGCGTATCCGGCGAGGCCGCACGCGCCGAGGAAGACCACGACGGGGCCCTGGTTGGTCAGGCGCGTGGCGACCCTCGGGATGACGAACGCCAGCGGCACGCCCATGGCCATGGTGACGGCGAGCAGCACGCCCGCCTCGCCCGCGGGAACGCCCGCGTCACGGAAGATCTGCGGCATCCAGCCCATCGTGATGTACGCGGCCGTGGCCTGGAGTCCGAAGAAGACGGCGAGCGCCCAGGCGGTCCGGCTGTGGGTGATGCGCAGTCCGGCGTCCTCCTGCCGCACGGTGGCGCTGACGTGCTCCGGGGCGGCGGCGGAGACCGGGCCCCGCTCGCGGACCAGCGGGATCCACGGCACGACGGCGACGACGGCGAGCGCGGCCCAGACGACGAGTCCGCCCTGCCAGCCCTTGCCCAGCGCGTCGGCCGTGGGGACCGTGAGGGCGGCCGCGAGGGAGGTGCCGAGCGCCAGCGCCATCGAGTACAGGCCCGTCATCGAACCGACCCGGTCGGGGAACCAGCGCTTGACGATGACCGGCATCAGGACGTTGCTGACCGCGATGCCCATGAGGGCGAGCGCGGTGGCGGCGAGGAAGCCCGCGGTGCCGCCGAGGAAGGGCCTGATCGCCAGCCCCGCGGCGATCGCGATCATGCCGACGCAGACCACCGCGCTCGGCCCGAAGCGCCGGGCGAACCGGGGGGCCATCACTCCGAAGACCGCGAAACAGAGGGGCGGTACGGAGGTGAGCAGTCCGGCGAGGGTGCCGCTCATGCCGAGGCCGTCGCGCACGTCTTCGAGCAGGGCGCCGAGGCTGGTGATGGCGGGGCGGAGGTTCATGGCCGCGAGGACGATGCCCACGACGACGAGTCGCGTCGCCCACGCGCGCGTGGGGGCCGGTTTCTCCGCGGCCCCGGCAGCGGCCCCCGGAGCGGCCCCGGACGGTGCGGGAGGTGTCGCCGCCGTCGGTGATATCGGTGCTGTCGGTGCTGTCGTCGTCCCGGTTTCCTCACTAGCCATGGAGCCATCATAGAATCATGGGATGATTGGCTGTCCAATCCGAATACGTCACACCCCGTCCCGGCACCCCGCCCCGCACGACTCCATCCCGCACGAACCCGTCCCGCACGAAGGAACGTCATGCCGCTGACCACTCCTCGCCGTTCGGCACTCTCCGAGCAGGTCATCACCGAGCTGCGCAACCAGATCTCTTCGGGCGAGTGGCCGGTCGGCTCCCGCATCCCCACCGAGCCCGAGCTGGTGGAGCAGCTGGGCGTGGCGAGGAACACCGTCAGGGAGGCCGTCCGCGCCCTCGCGCACAACGGCCTGCTCGACATCCGGCAGGGCTCGGGCACGTATGTGGTCGCGACGAGTGAGCTGGCGGGCGTGATGCAGCGCAGGTTCGCCGACGCGGACCCGCGCCACATCGCCGAGCTGCGCAGCACGCTGGAGTCGAGCGCCGCCGAGCTCGCCGCGGAGCGCCGTACCGAGCGCGACCTCAAGCAGCTCGACGCGCTCCTCGTGCGCCGCGAGGAGGCCTGGTCGTCGGGGGACGCGGAGGCGTTCGTGACGGCCGACGCGACGTTCCACATGGCCGTCGTCGCCGCGTCGCACAACGACGTCATGACGGCGCTGTACGCGGACCTCGGCGAGGTCCTGCGGGACTGGCTGCGCGAGGACATCGGCGAGGAGCTGACCCCCGAGTCTCACATGGACCACACCCGGCTGGTCGACGCGATCCGTGTGGGGGACACGGAGGCCGCCGCCACCGAGGCCGCGGGCTATCCGTTCCTGTGCCGCCCGGAGCGCCGCGCTACTTCTGGTGGCTGACCCAGACCGAACGGACCTCTTTCCAGCACCGCCCGGTGAGCCGCACGGTCATCGCGGGCCCCGCCTCGACGGGGCGCGAGTCGCTGTCGATGTCCCACCACCGGGCGCACTCCACGTGCAGCCGGACGCGGTCGGTCTCGGGGTAGGGGTTGTGGCAGTACGCGACGACGTCGGGGCCCGCCACGCCCGTTCGGCACTCCGAGCCGAAGGGCCGGGGCCGGGGCTTCTCCGCCGCCCCGCGCGCGTGGGGCTGTCCCCGCGGCGCGCCGCTCGGCGCGGCGACCACAAGAGCGAGAGCCACGAGCACCGCGGCACCGGAGAGACGCACACTCCAGAGTGCGCGCCGCTCCCCCGCCGCCGCCCGGCCAGGGGGCCGTACGGGTGAGGCCCCGCCTCCCGCGCGCTGCGGGGGACGGGGCCTCGAAAACGTACCCGTTGCCGGGTCTCGTGCCTGGTCAGGCACCCATCATGTGCACGCCGCCGTCGACGTGGATGATCTCGCCGGTGGTCTTCGGGAAGAAGTCCGAGAGCAGGGCGACGATGCCGCGGCCCGCGGGCTCCGGGTCGGCCATGTCCCAGTCCAGCGGGGAGCGGGTGTTCCAGATGTCCGCGAGCTCGCCGAAGCCCGGAATGGACTTGGCCGCCATGGAACCGAGCGGACCCGCGGAGATCAGGTTGCAGCGGATGTTCTCCTTGCCCAGGTCACGGGCGAGGTAGCGGCTGGTGGCCTCCAGGGCGGCCTTGGCCGGGCCCATCCAGTCGTACTTCGGCCAGGCGTACTGCGCGTCGAAGGTGAGACCGACGACCGAGGCGCCGTCCTCGAACAGCGGGCGGCAGGCCATGGTGAGCGACTTCAGGGAGAACGCCGAGACGTGCATCGCCGTCGACACGTCCTCGAAGGTCGCCTCCAGGAAGTTGAAGGCGCCCTGCGGCGCGAAGCCGATGGAGTGCACGATGCCGTCGAGGCCGCCGAGCTCCTCCTTCACGACGCCCGCGAGGCCGTCCATGTGCTCCTGGTTGGTCACGTCGAGCTCGATGACCTTGGCAGGCTTGGGAAGCTTCTTGGCGATGCGCTCGGTGAGGGTGGGCCGCGGGAAGGCGGTCAGGATGACCTCGGCGCCCTGCTCCTGGGCGACCTTGGCCGCGTGGAAGGCGATGGAGGCCTCCGTCAGCACACCGGTGATGAGGATGCGCTTGCCGTCGAGAATTCCGCTCATGTGATCAGTGACCCATGCCCAATCCGCCGTCAACGGGGATGACGGCTCCAGTGATGTACGAGGCGTCGTCCGACGCGAGGAACCGCACCGCGGAGGCGATCTCCTCGGGCTGCGCGTAGCGGCCGAGCGGCACCTGGGCGACGATGCCCTCGCGCTGCTCGTCCGTCAGCACCTTGGTCATGTCGGTGTCGACAAAACCGGGGGCGACGACGTTGAAGGTGAGGTTGCGCGAGCCGAGCTCGCGGGCGAGCGATCGCGCGAAGCCGACCAGACCCGCCTTGGACGCGGCGTAGTTCGCCTGCCCGGCGCCGCCGAGGAGGCCGACGACCGAGGAGATGAGGACGACGCGGCCCTTCCTGGCGCGCAGCATGCCGCGGTTGGCGCGCTTGACGACGCGGAAGGTGCCGGTGAGGTTGGTGTCGAGGACGGACGTGAAGTCCTCCTCGCTCATGCGCATCAGGAGCTGGTCCTTGGTGATGCCCGCGTTGGCGACCAGGACCTCGACGTTCCCGTGCTTCTCCTCGATCTCCTTGTAGGCCTGCTCCACCTGCTCGGGGTCGGTGATGTCGCACTTGACGGCGAGGACCCCGGCGTCGGTGAGCTCCTTCGGCGGCTCACCCGAGCGGAAGGTGATCGCGACCTTGTCGCCGGCGTCGGCGAAGGTGCGGGCGATGGCGAGGCCGATGCCCCGGTTTCCTCCGGTGACGAGAACCGAGCGGCTCAACGGATCACCCTTTCGATAGCTGTCTGGTACCTCGAAAACCTATCGGTACCGTCCTCGATACGGAGAATCGACGACCGACAGTGGCGCAGAGGACTCGCTGTCAGATCCCTACAGAAAGCCCTGGCCTCCGGGCCGGAACCGCTGGCCTCCGAGCCGCCGGGGCGACATGATCGGACGCGACCGGTGCCGAAAGCAGGGGAGACACGCGTGCCTCATTCCATAGATGAAGCCTTCACGGCGCTGCCGCTGCGGGCGCTCGCCGACGCCGCGCTGGCCCGCGCCCGGGCGCTCGGCGCCGACCACGCGGACTTCCGCCTGGAGCGGGTGCGCAGCGCGTCCTGGCAACTGCGCGACGCCAAGCCGTCCGGCTCCTCCGACAGCACGGACCTCGGGTACGCCGTGCGTGTGGTGCACGGCGGCTCCTGGGGCTTCGCCTCGGGCGTGGACATGACCATGGACGCGGCGGCGCGGGTCGCGTCCCAGGCGGTGGCGATGGCCAAGCTGTCCGCGCAGGTCGGCAAGGCCGCGGGCACGGACGACCGGGTCGAGCTCGCGGACGAGCCGGTGCACGCGGACCGGACGTGGGTCTCCTCGTACGAGATCGACCCGTTCTCCGTGCCGGACGAGGAGAAGGCGGGGCTGCTCGCCGACTGGAGCGCGCGGCTGCTCGCCGCGGACGGCGTCGCGCACGTCGACGCCTCGCTGCTCACCGTGCACGAGAACAAGTTCTACGCGGACACGGCGGGGACGGTGACCACGCAGCAGCGCGTGCGGCTGCACCCGGAGTTCACCGCGGTGGCGGTCGACGGGACGAGCGGTGAGTTCGACTCGATGCGGACGATCGCGCCGCCGGCGGGCCGCGGCTGGGAGTACCTCACGGGGACCGGCTGGGACTGGGACGGCGAACTCGCCGTGCTTCCCGAGCAATTGGCCGAGAAGATGCGGGCGCCGAGCGTCCGGGCGGGCTCGTACGACCTGGTCGTCCACCCCTCCAACCTCTGGCTGACGATCCACGAGTCCATCGGCCACGCCACCGAGCTGGACCGCGCGCTCGGCTACGAAGCGGCGTACGCGGGAACGTCGTTCGCCACCTTCGACCAGCTCGGCACGCTCGCGTACGGCTCGTCGCTGATGAACGTGACGGGCGACAGGACCGCCGAGCACGGCCTCGCGACCATCGGCTACGACGACGAGGGGGTGGCCGCGCAGTCCTGGGACCTGGTGAAGGACGGCACGCTGGTCGGCTACCAGCTCGACCGCCGCATGGCGAAGCTCACCGGCTTCGAGCGCTCCAACGGCTGCGCGTACGCGGACTCCCCCGGCCACGTCCCGGTGCAGCGCATGGCGAACGTGTCGCTCCAGCCGGACCCGGGCGGGCTCTCCACGGAGGATCTGATCGCGGGCGTCGACCGCGGGATCTACGTGGTCGGGGACCGCTCGTGGTCGATCGACATGCAGCGATACAATTTTCAATTCACTCAGCAACGTGCATACGAGATCCGCGACGGCCGCCTTCGCGGGCAGCTCCGGGACGTTGCCTACCAGGGGATCACCCCTGAGTTCTGGGGCTCGATGCAGGCGGTCGGAGGCCCTCAGACCTACGTACTCGGAGGCGCCTTCAACTGCGGAAAGGCCCAGCCGGGGCAGGTCGCCTCGGTGTCGCACGGGTGCCCCACGGCAATGTTCCGGGGAGTGAACATCCTGAACACCTCCGAGGAGGCCGGGCGGTCCTGACGCGGGGCCCGGACCGGCGCGAAGTCCGCACCAGGTCGACGCGCCGGCTCACCGAACGCGATGACGCCGCAGGAAGTTGTCGACGAGCAGGTCGGTGAAGGCCCGGTCGACGGGGCCCCCGGTGACCAGGACGCGGTGGTGGATCGGCCCCACGAGCTGGTCGACCTCGGCCACTGTGTCGATGTCTGCCGGGAGTTCGCCGCGTCGTACCGCGTTGTCCAGGGGAAGCCGGTCGCGGCGGCGCTGCTCGTCGAGATACCGGGCGCGCAGGACGGTGGCGAACGCGGGGTCGTGCTGTGCGTGGCCGAGCAGTGCGGTGAAGACGGCGCCCGCGTCGGACCCGGTGAGGAACTGGGCCAGCTGATGCAGGTGGGCGCTCAGATCTTCGGCCAGGTCGCCGTGGTCGGGCGGGGTCAGGGCCTCCGTCGCGTCCAGGAGGAAGGCGTCCAGGAGGATGTCGGTCTTGGTCTTCCACCAGCGGTAGATGGTCCGCTTGGCGACCCCGGCGCCGGCGGCGATGCCTTCGATGGTGACGCCGGAGAAGCCCTTCTCCACCAAGAGGCCGTCGGCGGCCTCCAGCACGGCCTGCCGCGCCGACTCGCTCCGCCCGTGCCGGTTGCCGTGGTGCTGCCGAGCCGTCCGGTCCCCGCCGGCGCCTTCGGCCACCGTGTCTCCTCGCTCCATGTCTGCCTTCACGGGGCAAGAATAAGTCCCTTGTGGGGGGAGTTGAGAGGAAGCCCCTCCAGGTGGCGCGGGCCGGCGCTACCGTGGACGTGGCGGCCGGCGCCGCACCGTGGATACGACGCGCCGGGTCCGCTCGGGATACCGAGGGGGGAGCCTGTGTGAACAATGGTGCGACTGTGCAGGAGTTGCTGGGCAGCCTGGATTCGGCGGAGAACGAGGAACAGCGCCGGACGTGGGCAGTTGACTGTGCACATGCCCTGGGACTTGATGGCGTGGCCGTCTCCATGAGGGGCGAGCTGATCTGGTTCAGCGACCAGACCAGCGCGCGTCTGGAGGATGTGCAGTTCGTCCTGGGACAGGGACCCGGTCTGCTTCTTCCCGAGGGGACAGAGGCGCGGGAAGTACCTGACCTCGACCGACTGCTGATGAAGTACTGGCCGCAGTTCGTGCCCGAGGCGCGGGAGCTCGGCGTGGGAGCCATGTTCGTGTGGCCCGTGCGCGTGGGAGCGGCGGCCCTCGGGACGCTGACCGGCTACCGGCGTTCGGTGGGCGCGCTGACCGAGAAGCAGCTGGCAGAGGGGTGGCTCGTGGCCGACAAGCTGGCCGCACATCTGCTGGTGCGTTGGCCGAACCCGGCCAACGGCAAGAACGGCCCCGGGCACGCGGGGGCGGTGGACCTGCACCGCGCCGAGGTCCATCAGGCCACCGGGGTCCTGAGCGAGAGACTCGGCGTCGCGATGCCCGAGGCCCTCATCAGGCTGCGGGGCCAGGCCTATTCGTCCGGTCAGTCCCTGACGGACACGGCCCGCGCCGTCATCGATCGCGAACTGCCTTGGTGACCGCCCGGAACTCCGGCCCCTCGGGGCGGCGGGCATCCCCCGAGCGGGATGTGGGAAGAAGGAGCATGAGCAGGGAAGAGCACATTGCACGCACGTTCGTGGAACTGGCCGACACCCTGGTAGCAGGCTTCGACCTCATCGACTTCCTCCAGCAGATGACCGTCCGCTGCACCGAACTCCTGGACATCACCGACGCGGCGGTCCTCCTCGTCCATCCCGGGTCCCACCTCCTGTACAGCCCCGCGCCCTGCGACCCCGGCCTCGGCCTGCAGCGCGTCCTGGACGTGGCCCTGGAGGAGGGCCCCGGCGTGGAGGCGTACCGGACCGCCCGGCAGGCCGTCCCCGACGTCCCGGCCGACGAGACAGCCGACAAGACGGCCGTGCGCTGGCCGCGGTGGAGCGCGCAGGTCCAGCGGGCCGGTTACGCGCCGCCCAGCGCCGTGCCGATGCGGCTGCGCGAGGACAGCATCGGCAGCCTGCTGCTCCTGCACACCGGCGACCGGATGCTGGCACCCGACGACCTGCGGCTCGCGCAGGCCCTCGCCGACGCGGCCACCATCGGACTGCTGCACGCCCGCACCGTCGGCCGGCAGGAGACCGTCAACACCCAGCTGCACACCGCCCTGCACAGCCGCATCACCATCGAACAGGCCAAAGGCATCCTGGCGGCCCGCCGCAACATCCCCCTCAACCAGGCCTTCGACACCATGCGCCGGTACGCACGCCGGCACCAGACCCTGCTCAGCAAGGTCGCCCTGGACGTCATCGACGCCGGACTGCTGCCCGATGTTCCCCCTGCCCGGCCGGAGTCGGCAGCGGAGGGATAGACCTGTAGCAGGCTCGACCAGAGTGCTGATGCCACGGGACGCGCCCACAGGCGGCTACGCTCACCGGCATGGCTGACCGCGTGCACATAGCGACCGCGACCGAACTGGTCCCGCCACATCCGTGTTCACCGCCGAGCGGAACCCTTGGGGAGGCCGGCCGATGAGCCCGTCGATGCGCAAGCCCAGGCCGCACGAGATCGTCGAGCGCGCCCTCGAACTGTCCACCGCCGACGGCTGCGTCGTGATCGCCGAAGAGCAGTCGACGGCCAACCTCCGCTGGGCGGGCAACTCGCTGACCACCAACGGCGTCACCCGCGGCCGCACCCTCACCGTCATCGCGACCGTCGACGGCAAGGAGGGCACCGCCTCCGGCGTCGTGACGCGCTCGGCCGTGACCGCGGACGACCTGGAGCCGCTGGTGCGGGCCGCCGAACAGGCCGCGCGCGGCGCCGGTCCCGCCGAGGACGCGCAGCCGCTGGTGACCGGCACCGCCACGTCCCCGGACTTCACCGAGGCCCCCGCCGAGACCTCCTCCGCCGTCTTCGCGGACTTCGCCCCCGCGCTCGGCGAGGCGTTCGCGCGGGCCCGCGCGGGCGGGCGCGAGCTGTACGGCTTCGCGAACCACGAGTGCGTATCGAGCTATCTCGGTACGTCGACGGGGCTGCGGCTGCGGCACGACCAGCCCAACGGCACCCTCGAACTCAACGCGAAGTCGCCGGACCGCACCAAGTCGGCGTGGGCGGGGCGGGCCACGCGGGACTTCAAGGACGTCGACCCGGCGGCGCTCGACGCGGAGCTCGCACAGCGCCTGGAGTGGGCGCGGCGGCGGATCGAGCTGCCCGCCGGGCGGTACGAGACGCTGCTGCCGCCGACCGCCGTCGCGGACCTGCTGATCTACCAGATGTGGTCGTCGTCGGCCCGTGACGCGGTGGAGGGCCGCACCGTCTTCTCCAAACCCGGCGGTGCGACGCGCCTGGGCGAGCGGGTCGCGGGGCTGCCGCTGACGATGCGCAGCGACCCGCACGAGCCGGGCCTGGAGTCGGCGCCGTTCGTGCTCGCGCACGCCTCGGGCGGGGACGCCTCCGTCTTCGACAACGGTCTGCCGCTGGCCGCCACCGAGTGGATCCGCGCCGGTGACCTCGCTCACCTGGCCACCAGTCGGCACAGCGCGGGCCTGGCCGGGCTGCCGGTGACGCCGGCCGTCGACAACCTCGTCCTTGACGGCGGCGGCGACCGCTCCCTGGCGGAGATGGTCGCGGCCACCGAGCGCGGACTGCTGCTCACCTGCCTCTGGTACATCCGCGAGGTCGACCCGGCGACCCTGCTGCTCACCGGCCTGACCAGGGACGGCGTGTACCTCGTCGAGCGGGGTGAGGTCGTGGGCGAGGTGAACAACTTCCGGTTCAACGAGTCGCCGGTCGACCTGCTCGGCCGGGCCACCGAAGCGGGCCGCACCGAGAAGACGCTGCCGCGCGAGTGGGGCGACTACTTCACCCGGGCCGCCATGCCCGCGCTGCGCGTCCCGGATTTCAATATGAGTTCCGTCAGCCAGGGCGTATAACCTCGGACCTTGCACTTCCGTGCGACGCACAGGCACACCCAAGGAGACACGAGACCGTGACGGACATCGTCGACGAGCTGAAGTGGCGGGGACTCTTCTCCCTGTCCACCGATGAAGACGCACTGCGCAAGGCGCTCGCGGACGGTCCCGTCACGTTCTATTGCGGCTTCGACCCGACCGCGGCGAGCCTGCACGTCGGGCATCTGGTGCAGGTCCTCACCGTCCGCCGGCTCCAGCAGGCCGGGCACCGCCCGCTCGCGCTGGTCGGCGGGGCCACGGGCCAGATCGGTGACCCGCGGCCGACCGCCGAGCGCACCCTCAACGACCCGGAGACGGTCGCGAACTGGGTGTCCCGGCTGCGCTCGCAGATCGAGCCCTTCCTGTCCTTCGAGGGCGAGAACGGCGCGACGATGGTGAACAACCTCGACTGGACCGCGGGCATGTCCGCGATCGAGTTCCTGCGCGACATCGGCAAGCACTTCCGGGTGAACAAGATGCTGACGAAGGACTCCGTGGCCCGCCGCCTGGAGTCCCAGGAGGGCATCTCCTACACGGAGTTCAGCTACCAGCTCCTTCAGGGCATGGACTTCCTGGAGCTCTACCGGCGGTACGGCTGCGCGCTGCAGACCGGCGGCAGCGACCAGTGGGGCAACCTCACGGCGGGCATCGACCTGATCCACCGCCTGGAGCCGGACGCCACGGTCCACGCGCTCGGCACCCCGCTGATGCTCAAGTCGGACGGCACCAAGTTCGGCAAGTCCGAGGGCGGCGCGGTCTGGCTCGACCCGACGATGACGACGCCGTACGCGTTCTACCAGTTCTGGTTGAACACGGACGACCGGGACATCTCGACGTACATGCGGATCCTGTCCTTCAAGTCCCGCGAGGAGCTGGAGGAGATCGAGAAGCAGACCGAGGAGCGTCCGCAGGCGCGTGCCGCGCAGCGCGCGCTCGCCGAGGAGCTGACCACGCTGGTGCACGGCGCGGACCAGTGCGCCGCGGTCATCGCCGCGTCGAAGGCGCTGTTCGGCCAGGGCGAGCTCGCCGATCTCGACGAGGCGACGCTGGCCGCGGCGCTCTCCGAGCTGCCGCGCACCGAGGTCGCCGAGCTGGGCCCGGTCGTGGATCTGCTCGCCGAGGTCGGCCTGGTGGCGAGCAAGTCGGCCGCCCGGCGCACGGTCAAGGAGGGCGGTGCCTACGTGAACAACGTGAAGGTCGCCGCCGAGGACGCCGTGCCGGACCGTGCGGAGCTGCTGCACGGCCGCTGGCTGGTCCTTCGCCGCGGCAAGAAGAACCTGGCCGCGGTCGAGGTCACGGCCGGCTGACCGGCCCCGCGCACACGAGAAGGCCGGGTCCGTCGGGACCCGGCCCTCTCCGCGCGGTCTCGGATACGGCCTAGGCCGTTCGTCGGTTGCCCTTGATCATCTTGTACGCCGCGTCACCCAGGCCGACGACGACCACCGCGGCCACCAGTTGCAGCGCGTGGCGGCCCCAGTCGATGCCCTTGGTCTCGTTGATGCCGAACTGCGTCGCGAGCCAGTTGCCCAGGACGGCTCCGATGATGCCGAACACCGTGGTCAGCCAGAGTGGACTGTGCTGCTTCCCGGGCAGGATCGCCTTGGCAATCAGCCCCAGTACGAATCCGACGATGATCGCCCACAACCAGCCCATAGCTGCCTCCTCGTAGCTCTACATGAGCGTTACGGACAGTGTCGTCCGGTCCGCCATACGGCGCATGTCGGGCACCGCCATACGTGGCACGGCGCAGCCGGAGCACCGAGGTGAGGGCTGCCCCGGTCTCGTAGGCTGCGCAGCCGCGGCGTAACGTTGAGCCGGTCGGACCCGGGGCAGGTATCAGGGAGAGTCCGGCACAGCGGACAGGGCGGTGGAGCGTGATGCGGAAGCAGAGCAGCGGCCAGGTCTTCCGGATCACGGGGGCCCGGCAGGGTCTCGCGGAGGATGTGCGGGGCAGGCAGCGCCGGTATGTGATCTCCATGTCGGTGCGGACCGTGTCCGTGGTGGCCGCGGCCACGCTGTGGAACGTCGAGCGGCACGTCGCGCTCGTCGCTCTGGTACTCGGCATTCTCTTGCCGTACGTCTCGGTCGTGATCGCCAACGCCGGCCGGGAGAACATTCCGTCCCTGCCGTCGACGTTCGTGCCCGCTCCTTCTCGGCCAATGCTGGCGCCGCCCGCCGCGGCCGGTGCCACGGAATCAGCCCAGGAAGATCCCGTGGAGCCCTCGCACGACCAGCGGCGGGGCGCCACGAGCGAGCAGAGCTGAGCGTCGACGTTGCGCCAAGCTCAAGAAAACCTCAGATCAATCATGTAGTTCCAGTGCCAGTCACCGGGTCCCCCATGACATACTTCGTACGCGCTCCGCATCCCCCGTCGGAGCGACAGACCGACGCCGGGCAGCTCCCCCCGTGGCTGCTCGGCGTCGCCTTGTTTGAAGCACTTGGACGCGACTGTGAGTGACGAAATCCCGATCTGTTCCGCCAAGGGCTGCCGCGTCGACGCGGTCTGGGTGCTCGCCTGGAACAACCCCAAGATCCATACGCCGGAGCGGCGCAAGACGTGGCTCGCGTGCGAGGAGCACCGGGAGCATCTCGCCCAATTCCTGAGTGTGCGCGGGATGTTGAAGGAAGTCGTGACCCTTGGGCAGTGGGAAGCCCGGGAGGGCTAGGCCCGGCCCGAACGTGCTAGCCGCCGATCGCCGACATCGGGCGGTCCGGCTGCAGGAACGACGGGTCGTCCAGGCCCGAGCCCGCCTTCTTGCCCCACATCGCGAGCTTCCAGATGCGGGCGATCTCCTCGTCCGAGCCGTCCGCGGTGTCCTCGGGGGCCGCGCGCAGTGCTCCGCGCAGATCGGTCTCCTCGGTGGCGAAGAGGCAGGTGCGCACCTGTCCGTCAGCGGTCAGCCGGGTGCGGTCGCAGGCCGAGCAGAAGGGGCGGGTCACCGAGGCGATGACGCCGACGCGGTGCGGGCCGCCGTCGACGACCCAGCGCTCCGCGGGGGCCGAGCCGCGCTCCGTGGAACCCTCTTCCGTGAGCTCGAAGCGGGTGCGCAGGGACTGCAGGATGTCACCGGCCGTGATCATGCCGTCGCGCTTCCAGCCGTGCTGGGCGTCGAGGGGCATCTGCTCGATGAAGCGGAGCTCGTAGTCGTTCTCGACGGCCCAGGCGAGGAGGTCGGGGGCCTCGTCGTCGTTCAGGCCCGGCATCAGGACGGTGTTGACCTTGACCGGGGTGAGGCCGGCGTCGCGGGCCGCTTCGAGGCCTTCGAGGACGTCCTTGTGGCGGTCACGGCGGGTGAGTGTCTTGAACACGTCGGGACGCAGGGTGTCCAGGGAGACGTTGACCCGGTCGAGGCCCGCGGCCTTGAGGGCCTTCGCGGTGCGCTTGAGGCCGATGCCGTTCGTCGTCAGGGACATCCTCGGGCGGGGCTCCAGCTGGGCGCAGCGCTCGACGATGCCGACGAGACCGGGGCGCAGGAGCGGCTCGCCGCCGGTGAAGCGGACCTCGGTGATGCCGAGCTGCGTGACGGCGATGCGCACGAGGCGGACGATCTCGTCGTCGGTGAGCAGGTCGGGCTTGGCCAGCCACTGCAGGCCTTCTTCCGGCATGCAGTACGTACAGCGCAGATTGCAGCGGTCTGTCAGTGAAACGCGCAGGTCAGTGGCTACGCGGCCATAGGTGTCGATGAGCACTGCGGCCCCTCCCCGGCGGTTGGTGCTGATGTTCGGCTACTGCTTTCGACCTTACGCCAGACCTCTGACATCACCATGGGCCATTTGCCACGAGGAACGGTGCGGCCGCGTCGTAGGACTCTACGACGCGGCCGCTATGGACGTGTGAACAAGGTCCGGCCGAGGGGGTCGGATCCAGCGTGAGGACTCAGTGGGCTCCGACGCCGGTGAGGGACTTGACCTCCAGCTCCGCGTACTTGCCCTTGTCCGGCTCCTCCTTGGACAGGAGCGAGCCGAGCCAGCCGAGCAGGAGGCCCAGCGGGATGGAGATCAGGCCCGGGTTCTCCAGCGGGAAGAAGTCGAAATTCGCGTCGGGGAACATCGAGCTGGGTTTGCCGGAGACGACCGGTGAGAACAGCACCAGGCCGACGGCGGCGACGAGGCCTCCGTAGATGGACCAGAGGGCGCCCTGCGTGGTGAACCTCTTCCAGAACAGGCTGTAGAGGATCGTCGGCAGGTTGGCGGAGGCCGCGACCGCGAAGGCGAGGGCGACCAGGCCCGCGACGTTCAGGTCGCGGGCCAGGGCGCCGAGGGCGATGGAGACGATGCCGATGAAGACGGTCGCCCAGCGGGCCGCCTTCATCTCCTCCTTCTCGGTGGCCTTGCCCTTGCGGATGACGTTGGCGTAGATGTCGTGCGCGAACGAGGACGACGAGGCCAGGGTGAGGCCCGCGACGACCGCGAGGATCGTGGCGAAGGCGACCGCGGAGATCACCGCGAGCAGGAGCGCGCCGCCGGTGGAGTCGCCACCGCCGCCGATCTCCATGGCGGCGAGCGGCGCCGCGGTGTTGCCCGCCTTGTTGGAGGCGATGATGTCGCCGGGCTTGAGCAGGGCGGCGGCGCCGAAGCCGAGGACGATCGTCATCAGGTAGAAGGCGCCGATGATGCCGATGGCCCAGTTCACGGACTTACGGGCGGCCTTGGCGGTGGGCACCGTGTAGAAGCGGATCAGGATGTGCGGCAGTCCTGCGGTGCCCAGGACGAGGGCGATGCCGAGGGAGATGAAGTCCAGCTTCGAGGTGCCGCTCGCGCCGTACTTGAGGCCGGGCTCCAGGAACTTCGAGCCGTGGCCGCTGTTGGAGGCGGCGGTGCCGAGCAGGTCGGAGACGTTGAAGTTGAACTTCAGGAGGATCAGGAAGGTGATGAGGATGGTGCCCGCGATGAGCAGGACGGCCTTCACCATCTGCACCCACGTGGTGCCCTTCATGCCGCCGATGGTGACGTAGACGATCATCAGGAAGCCGACGAGGGCGACGATGAGGATCTTGCCCGCGTCGGAGGTGATACCGAGCAGGAGCGAGACCAGGACGCCCGCGCCCGCCATCTGCGCGAGCAGGTAGAAGATCGAGACGACGATGGTGGAGGTGCCGGCGGCGGTGCGGACGGGTCGCTGGCGCATGCGGTACGCGAGGACGTCACCCATCGTGTACCGGCCGGAGTTGCGCAGCGGCTCGGCGACCAGGAGGAGCGCCACGAGCCAGGCGACCAGGAAGCCGATGGAGTAGAGGAAGCCGTCGTACCCGAAGAGGGCGATGGCGCCCGCGATGCCGAGGAAGGACGCGGCGGACATGTAGTCGCCGGAGATCGCCAGGCCGTTCTGGAAGCCGGTGAACTGGCGGCCGCCCGCGTAGAAGTCGGCGGCGCTCTTGGTCTGCCGGCCGGCCCATACGGTGATGAAGAGGGTCGCGACGACGAACACCGCGAAGAGGCTGATGATCAGCGTCCGGTGCTCGGAGGCGTCGGTCGCCGCCGCCAGGTCGATGACGGCGGGGTGCGCGGGGCTCATGCGTCGCCCTCCATGCGGGTCTCCATGCGGGACTTGATCGCCTCGGCCTTCGGGTCGAGCTGCGCGGCGGCGTGCCGCGAGTAGAGCCAGGCGATGAGGAACGTGGTCAGGAACTGCCCGAGGCCGAGGGCCAGGGCGACGTTGATGTTGCCGAACAGCTTGGTGCCCATGAATTCGCCCGCGTAGTTGGAGAGCAGGACGTACACGAGGTACCAGGTGATGAAGGCGACGGTGAGCGGGAAGGCGAACGAGCGGTGCGAGCTGCGCAGTTCGGCGAAGTCCGCGCTCTCCTGCACCTCGATGAACTCCTCCGTGGAGGGCGCGTGGGGAGCGGGTTCTTTTCCTGCGCCACCCTTCGAAGGGGGCGGTGCGTCGGTGGCCACGGAGTCTCCTCATGGGGCGGGTGGGGTGGGGACGGACAGTTGTTCCATGGGCTCTCGGGCCTCGCATCCGGAGTGACGCGGATCACGTGAGCCACGGATGGCGATGCTAAGGCCACGGGACGTGATCCGACAGGGGGTTGATGTTGCTTCCGTTGTCTGCTCAACGTCCTGCCGGAGCCCGCGACGTGGCCAAACTCCCCCATTTCTTCGGTAAGTCATTGCTGGCCTGGGAGTTTCAGGGTTAGCTTCACCCTGAACCACCCGTCATGTACCTGCCCGAGCACCAGCGTGTTCGGGCAGTTCCGTATGCAATTCCGTATGCGGTTCTCGTCTCCGGATGATGTGGAGATCCCATGGCTCATCTGCGTTCCAGACGTCGTACGGCGCTCACCGTGCCGCTCGGCCTCGCCCTCGCCGCCTCGGTCGGCTTCATGCCCGGCTCCGCCACCGCGGCCCCGGACGACTCCCCCGCCCCCGTGTCGGCGCAGGCCGCGCAGGACGCCCCCGTCTTCGCGTACGTCGTCAACACCCGTACGGACCGCAAGACGATCGCGTCCGTCAAGCGGGAGATAGCCAGGGCCGGCGGCACCGTCGTCGTCACCCACGAGAAGATCGGCGTCATCGTCGTCCACTCCGCGAACCCGGAGTTCGGCGAGCGGATACGCGACGTCCGCGGGGTGCAGTCCGCGGGCGCGACCCACACGTCACCGCTGAAGGCGGCGGGCACCACCGACGACGGCCCGGCGAAGCTCCTCGGCAAGGCCGCAGCCAAGTCGCTGAAGCAGCAGGCCGCGCCGGGCGACGAGCCCATGGAAGCGGATCAGTGGGACCTCAGGGCGATCGGCGCCGACAAGGCGGCGAAGATCAACCCGGGCAGCAAGAAGGTCACCGTCGCCGTGATCGACACCGGCATCGACGACACCCACCCGGACCTCGCCCCCAACTTCTCGGCGGCGCAGTCCGCGAGCTGCGTCGGCGGCAAGGCGGACACGTCGGCCGGGGCCTGGCGCCCGGCGTCGAAGGACAGCTACCACGGCACGCACGTCGCGGGCGAGATAGCCGCCGCGCGCAACGGCGTCGGCGTGGCCGGTGTGGCCCCCGGCGTGAAGGTCGCGGGCATCAAGGTGGCCGACCCGATCGACGAGCTGTTCTACCCGGAGAACGTGGTCTGCGCGTTCGTGTTCGCCGCCGAGCACAGCGTCGAGATCACCAACAACAGCTACTACGTGGACCCATGGCTGTACAACTGCAAGGACGACCCGGACCAGAAGGCCATCCTCGACGCGGTCAACCGCGCCCAGTTGTACGCCCAGAAGAAGGGCACCCTCAACCTGGCGTCCGCGGGCAACTCCAACCATGACCTGGACTCGGACGCGATCGTCGACGCCTCCAGCCCGAACGACTCCACTCCGGTGTCCCGCACCATCGACCCGCACGAGTGCCTCGACGTGCCGACCCAGCTGCCCGGTGTCGTCACCGTCAGCGCGACGGGCGTCAAGGACCTGAAGTCGATCTACTCCAGCTACGGCAAGGGCGTCGTCGACATCGCGGCCCCCGGCGGCGACAAGTTCCAGATCCCGGCCGACACCCCGTCGAAGAACGGCCGCATCCTCTCCACCATGCCGGGCGGCGAGTACGGCTGGCTCCAGGGCACGTCGATGGCCTCGCCGCACGCCGCGGGTGTCGCCGCGCTCATCAAGTCGACGCACCCCGAGGCGGGCCCGGCCGAGCTGCAGCGGCTCCTGAAGAAGCAGGCGGACCGAATCGACTGCCCGTCCGCGTACGACCCCGACGGTGACGGCGACATCGACGCCGTCTGCCAGAGCGGTGGCAAGCACAAGAACGGCTTCTACGGCAGCGGGCTCGTCGACGCGCTCGACGCCGTGAAGAAGAAGTGAAGAGGAGACAGCTCGTGACCAGGTCCCACACCACGGCCGCCGCCTTCCTGCGCTCGCGCCGCGCGCTCGCCCTGCCCCTCGGCGGTGCGATGGTCTGCGCCGTCGCCTTCCTGCCGGGCACGGCGTCGGCGCGCCCCGCGGCGCTGCCGGACGCCCCGGCCGCCGCTTCCGCCCCGGCGTCCGCGTCCGACGCCGCCTCGATGAGCTACGTCGTGAACGTCCGCCCCGGCAAGGGGACTTCGGCGCGCGTCGAGAAGGCCATCGCCAGGGCCGGCGGCTCCGTCGTCATCGCGTACGACCGGATCGGCGTCATCGTCGTCCACTCGGCCAACCCGGACTTCGCGAAGACGATCCGCGAGGTCAAGGGCGTCGACTCGGCGGGCGCGACCCGCACCGCGCCCCTCTCCGCCCAGGCCGACGACGCCTTGGAGTCGGAGCGGCCGCTGACCGCCGCGGAGGCCAAGACCGCGGCGGGCAAGGCGGCCGCGGGCCAGGACGAGCTGGAGCCCCTGCAGTGGGACCTGCCCGCCATGAAGGCGGACAAGGCGCACGAGGTCTCGCTCGGCAGCCGCAAGGTCACGGTCGGCGTGCTCGACTCCGGCGTCGACGACACGCACCCCGACATCGCGCCGAACTTCGACCGCGAGGCGTCGGCGAGCTGCCTGGGCGGCATACCCGTCCAGAAGGGCGACGCCTGGCGTCCGGTGACCGGGGAGAGCGACCACGGCATGCACGTGGCGGGCACCATCGCCGCCGCGAAGAACGGCACCGGCGTCACGGGCATCGCGCCCGGCGTGAAGGTGGCGAGCCTGAAGGTGGCCGAGCCCGCGACCGGCATGTACTACACGGAGGCCGTCGTCTGCGGCTTCGTGTGGGCGGCCGACCACGGCGTCGACGTCACCAACAGCAGCTACTACACCGACCCGTGGCTGTTCAACTGCACGACGGACGACGACCAGAAGGCGCTGGTCGACGCGGTCGGCCGGGCCTCCAGGTACGCCGAGCGCAAGGGCGCGGTGAACGTCGCGGCCGCGGGCAACGCCTCGACCGACCTGGCCCAGGACGAGATCCTCGACGACTCGAGTCCCGACGACACCACCCCGGTGCCGCGGACCGTCAAGACCAAGGACTGCTTCGACATCCCGTCGCAGCTGCCGGGTGTCGTGACGGTCTCCGCCACCGGCGCCAAGGGCATCAAGTCGTCGTACTCGAACTACGGCAAGGGTGTCGTCGACATCGCGGCGCCGGGCGGCGACTCCACCAAGTACCAGGCTCCGCAGGCACCGGCCGTCGACGGCCGCATCCTGTCGACGCTGCCGGGCGGCAAGTTCGGCTACAAGGCGGGCACGTCGATGGCGGCCCCGCACGTCGCGGGCCTCGCCGCGCTGGTCAAGTCCACGCACCCGCACGCCTCCGCGGCGCGGGTGAAGCAGCTCATGTACCGCCAGGCGGACCGGATGGCCTGCACCGATCCGTACGACTTCGACGGTGACGGCAAGGTCGACGCGGTCTGCGAGGGCAGCCGGAACAAGAACGGCTTCTACGGCGTGGGCATGGCCGACGCGCTGGACGCCGTGCGCAAGTAAGGCCGCCTCACGGTGGTGCGGGCCGGGCGGTCAGAGGGCCGCCCGGCCCTACGCGTGCGGCGCGGGAGAGGATGTCGAACCATGTACGAATACAGGGACGGGCAGTTCGTCACTTCCAGCACGGAGGCGTGGGTGGCGTGGCCCGCCCGCCCCCGGTGGCAGCTGGTGACGCGGTTCGTGGCGACCGTGCTGTTCATGCCGCTCTGGATCGCGTTCGGGATCGTGGTCTTCTGCGCCACCCTCGCCATCGGGCTGCTCACCGAGGTCGTCGCCGCGGTGAGCAGCTCGTACGAGAAGGGGTTCGACCGGTTCATGGACCGTGCGCTTGACCGGGTCACCACGCTCCCCCGCTGGTGCGTGCTCTGGTCCGAGGCGCGGTACGAGGGGGACGCCGACCACTACCGCGCCGAGGTCGACAAGCTCCTCGCCCGGTGGACCGCACGGGCCTCGGCCCCGCGCGTGCCCAACAAGTCGCAGCCGGTCGCCGAGTGCGAGATCCCGCGCCGCGCCTATCGCGGCGTAGGCGGCCACTACGTGGTGCAGGCCGCGACCGCCCAGGGGTGGGAACTGCGGCCGTCGGAACCGGAGAAGTCGATCAGGCTGTGGTGGTCGGCAGCCTCCGCGCCCCAGTCCTGAGGCACGCTTCTGCCCCGGCGCCCGCCGTCCGTAGCACCGCTCTGGCCAGCAGGAACTGGGCCGCGATGTACGTGATCATGATGGCGAAGTCGGGGCGGGGCAGTTGGGGCCAGTCGGCGACGCCGGTGGCGATGAGGGTGTCCGAGAGCAGGAACAGCGCTCCTCCGGCGGCGGCGGTGGCGCCGAGGGTGGTCGCTCCGAAGGCCATGGCGGTGAGCAGGAGGCTGTAGCCCGCGACCGGGCCCCGCATGTCCGACGGCAGATCGGGCCAGAGCAGGGTGACGGTGGAGGCGAGGGCAAGGGCGTACACGGCGACGAGGCCCGCTCCCCGCGCGCGGGGCGAACCGGTGGCGCCGCCGTACGCCGCGTACCGCTGGATGTCGCCGTACCGCCTGAAGAGCACGAGGTAGCAGACGTGTCCGGCGGCGAAGGAGCCCATTCCGGCGAGGAAGGCGGGCTCGGTGTCGAAGAGCAGGAGCGTGTCGCCGCCCCAGCCGAAGAGGAGGGCCGCGATCAGCGGCCGGGGGCCGCCGAGGGCGGCGGCGTACGCGGCGAGCAGGGGCATGAGCAGCGGCTTGAGGGCGGCGTGCCCGGGGCCGGAGTCCACCAGGAGCGCGAGGAGGTCGCCGGACGCGGCGACGCCGAAGGCGGCGAGCAGGAGCCTCGGCGCCGGCCTGCGCGTCACGCCGCCCGCTCCGGGACCGGCACGTCGGGGGCGGGGACGGCCGCCGGGGCCGCCTCGGGCGTCTTCGGCTGCCAGCCGGGGCCGCCGAAGACGCGTCCGGCCCGCTCGCGCCAACTGGCGGCCGCCTTCAGGTCCTTCGCGATGGCGGCGTACTCGTGGGTCGCCACGCGCAGCGGATTGAACGTGTCGATGTTCTTCGTCAGGCCGTACACGGGGCGGTCGGTCTCGGCGACCCAGGAGCCGAACAGGCGGTCCCAGATGATCAGGATGCCGCCGAAGTTGCGGTCCAGGTAGCCGCCCTGGGACGCGTGGTGCACGCGGTGGTGCGAGGGCGTGTTGAGGACGTACTCGAAGGGGCGGGGCAGCTTCCCGACGCGCTCGGTGTGGATCCAGAACTGGTAGACCAGATTGACCGCGGAGCAGAACGCGAGCGCCGCAGGGTGGACGCCGCAGGCGATGAGCGGCAGATAGAACGGCCACACCGTGAGACTCGTCCAGGGCTGGCGCAGCGCCGTCGTGAGGTTGAACTTGCGGCTGGAGTGGTGCACGACGTGGCAGGCCCACAGGATCCGGATGACGTGGTGACCCCGGTGCGACCAGTAGTAGAAGAAGTCCTGCGCCAGGAGCATCAGCGGGACCGTCCACCACAGGACCGGCACGCGCAGCGGGGTCAGCTCGTAGACCAGCGTGTAGACCGCGACGATCGGGATCTTCCACAGGAAGTCGAAGACGAGGCTGCCGAGCCCCATGCCGATGCTGGTGGCGGCGTCCTTGGTCTCGTACCCCGCCGCGTCGTCGTCGGGATGGATCCGGTGGCTCACGATCTCGACGACGGTCAGCAGCACGAAGGCGGGTATGGACCACAGCACGACATCGGGCAGGTTCGGGGACATGCGTGCACCGTAGAACGGCTATTCGTCCACGACTAGGGGTTGTTACCGACAAGTATTACCGCCGGTACGGGTCCGGATGTTGGTGATCCTCACCAAAGGCGGGCTCGCTCACCACACCCGCACCGACCCTCCCGCCGCGAAGACCGGGCTCGTCGCGGCGGCGGGCGGCTCCTTGAGGGGCTCGTCCAGTTCCTGGACCGTGGGTCCCACGCGTGCGGCGATCGTCCCGAGCCGCGCCAGGTCGAAGCCGTAGACGCGGGCCGCGTTGCCGCCGACCATGGCCTCGATCTCGGCCCGGGGCAGGCCCGCGTAGGAGATGCGCAGGCCTTCGCGCGTGTAGGGGTACGTCCCCTCGTCGTGCGGGTAGTCGCTGCCCCACATGATCTTGTCGAGGCCGATCCGCTCGCGCAGGGCCGCCTCGTGGGGCCGCATGAAACTGGCCCCCACGAAGCAGCTCTCGCGCCACACTTCGGAGGGCCCCTTGCCCATCGCGTCGGCGAGACCCGTGCCGAACTTGGCCTCGGCGGTGTCCGGGGTGCCGGCCTTCCGCGCCGCCGCGACGAGCCGCCCGTGGTAGTAGTCCAGCATGTCGAGCACGCCGGGTATCCACCCCGAGCCCTGTTCGGTGAGGACCAGCTTGAGCTCCGGGTGGCGGCGGAAGGCGCCGCCGAAGACGAGGTGCCACAGGGCCCGGTGCGAGAACCACGTCGTCTCGACCATGAACACCGCGCGCGCGGCAGGCTCCTCGCCCAGGGGCGGCGAGGCCGAGCCCGCGTGGTGGTTGACCGGTACGCCCAGCTCGGCGCAGGCCGCCCAGATGGGGTCGTACGCCGCCGAGTAGAGCTCGGGCAGGCCGGAGCCCGGCGGTGTGCCGGGGAGCATGAGGCCGCCCGTCAGGCCCGCCGCCACCGAGCGGTGGATCTCCTCGACGGCCCGGTCGACGTCGTTCAGTAGGATCTGGAAGACGCCCGCCCTGCGGCCCGGGGCGGCGGCGCAGAACTCCGCGAGCCAGCGGTTGTGGGCGCGCAGACCCGCCCAGCGCTGCTCGAACTCCTCGGGGGTCGGCGCCGGGGCCATCAGGGACGCCGAGGGGAAGAACGGCGGGATGGTGTTGGGGAAGACGACCTCGGCGACGATGCCGTCCGCCTCCAGTTCGGCGACGCGGCGGTCCGAGTTCCAGTTGCGGTCGGCGGTGTCCGCGAGGAGGTCCTCGTACGGGTTGACGTAGGTGGCCGCCCACGCGTCGAACGCGTCGTGGTGGCGCGACTCCAAGTAGGGCCGGTAGTCCAGGAGATCGGCGCCCGCGTGGCAGTCCGCGGAGATGACGGTGTAGCGGTCCTCGGTCATCGGGTCACCCCTAGCGTCGGAAAGTCGTGGTCGGTCAGCCAGTGGCGGCCCACGTCGCGCGAGCGCGCCCAGGAGGCCTCTACGGCCCGCTGGTCGTCGTCCTGGCCGAGGTCGGCCGGTGTCGGGCCGATGCGGCGGGCCAGCGGCGCGAGTGCCTCCGTGTCGAAGCCGAAGACCTCGGCGGCGGCGAGGCCGAGCATGCGGCGGGACTCCGCCACCGGGATGTCGTGGAAGGTTTTCCGCAGCCACGCGCGCGTGTCGGGCCAGGTGCCCTCCGGGTGCGGGAAGTCGCTGCCCCAGAGGATGTTGTCGACGCCGATCTCGTAGCGCTGGGCGAGTTCGCGGCGCTTGGTGTTGGTGGCGCAGACGAAGATCTGCCGGTCGAGGTATTCGTGCGGCGGGCGCTTCAGCTCCGCGAAGGGGGAGAGCTTCTTGCCGCCGTGCGCGCCCAGGTAGAGGCGGTCCATGAACCACAGGAGGTTCGGCAGCCACCAGCAGCCGGACTCCGCGACACCGAACTTCAGGCCCGGGTGGCGTTCGAAGACGCCCGACCAGAGCATGAACCACAGGGGCCGGGCGGGCCACCAGGTCACTTCGGAGACGTAGATCCCGAGGTGGTCGCCGTACTCGTGGCGGGGCGCCGCTCCGGAGTGCGTGACCACGGGCATCGCGCACTCGGCGGCCGCGGCCCACACGGGGTCGTAACGCCGGTCGTGGTAGGGCGCCTTGTCGACCCACATGGAGGGGATCATCAGCGCGCCGAGCCCGGACTCCTTGGCGCGGTACACCTCGGCGACGACGCGGCCGACCTCTCCGGTGATGGGCAACAGGGCGACGCCGCAGTGCCGTGCCGCGTTTTCGGCGTGCCCGCCGACGAATTCGGCGAGCCAGCGGTTGTGCGCCTGGGCGCCCGCCATGCCGAGCTCGGGGTCCTGGTCGCCGGAGAGGCCGAGGCCCACTCCGAAGGGGGCCGCCGTCTGACTGTCGACGGCGTCCGCGTCGGGGAAGACGACCTCGGCGGCCACGCCGTCGCCGTCCAGCTCCTTGAGGCGCTGCGCGGTGTCCCAGCCGCCTCGCAGGCCCTCTTCGTTGTCCTGGAACCACTTGGCGGCGAAGGCGTCGTTGCGAATGCCGAGCCGGGTCGCCTCCTCGCGGCGGGCGCCGCGCTCGCCGAGGAACGCGTCGAAGTCCCGGTGGAAGCGGCGGTCGAGGTAGGGCCGGTACTCCTCGGTGGGGAGCCCGGCGTGGCAGTCGGAGGAGATGATCAGGTACGGGTCGTTCTGCTGAGCCGTCATCACACGTCCCTCAGTCGGTCCCGGACGTCCCTCAGTCCAGGATGAAGCTTTCCAAGTACGCCGGGTCGGAGCGGTCGAGCATCGACTGCGACCTCGCCCTGATCTGCCGGTCGCTGTGCTCGCTCGGGGGCAGCAGCCAGAAGCGGCCGGCCGCGATGCCCTCCGCCACGAACTCCGCGACCTCCTCGACGGGCGTGAACTCCACCTCCTGGCCCGCCTCCTTCATCGCGGCCTCCCACTGGCCGAGGCTGCGGTAAGGGGCCTTGCGGGGGCGGGACTTGGCGTAGCGGTCGGGCCGGTTGCGGTGCGACTCCCACAGGCCGGTGCGGAGCATGTGGGGGCCGGGGAAGAGCACGGAGGCGCCCACGCGCGCGTGCTCCGCCTTCAGGTGCGCGTACAGCGACTCGGTCATCGTCACCACGGCCGCCTTGGTGACCGCGTACACGGAGGCGGTGGGCAGCGGGGCGATGCCGCCGTCCCCGGAGGAGGTGTTGACGACGTGGCCGGGACCGCCGCCCGCGATCATCCGGGGCACGAACGCCTGGATGCCGTGGAAGACGCCCCAGACGTTGACCTCGAAGGCCCACTTCCAGTCGTTCGGCTCGTGTTCCCACATGCGGCCCTCGGCGCCCGAGCCGACCCCCGCGTTGTTGCACAGCACGTGGACGGCGCCGAACTTCTCGTACGCCTCGTCGGCGAGGGCGAAGACCTGCTCGCGCGCCCCGACGTCGACCACGCGCGCGTGCACCGTCGCCCCGTCCTCCCGCAGCGAGGCGGCCGCCTTCTCCAGGGCGCTCTCCTCGACGTCCGCGAGGACCACCTTCAGGCCCTCGGCGGCGAACCGCCGGGCCATGGCGAGCCCGATGCCGCTCGCCGCGCCCGTGACCACGGCGACCTGTCCCGCGCGCAGCTCCATCTCAGGCGCTCCCCTCGGGCGGCCCGTCGAGGATCTGCGCGGGGTCGTCGTAGCGCTGGTGGATGTAGGGCAGCAGGGCCTGGGCGTCGACGCGCTCGACGACGCGGCCCTGCTGGTCGGTGGTCTTCTCGCCGATGGTGATCTCGACGAGCGCGTGCACCGGCAGGTCGGCCACCGGGTCGTACATCGACTCGCGCAGGACGACGTCCCCGGTGACGGCCTCCAGCTTGCGGACCTTCTCGTTGCGTACGCAGTGCACGAGCACCGGGTCCGCGTCGAAGCCCGAACCGTCCACCGCGGGCAGGAACTTGAAGTAGAAGTCGGTCTTCCGGGTCGGCTCGGGCAGCGGCAGGGCGCCGCTGACCGCGCCGCGCACCTCCACGAACGCGATGCCGTGCCGGGCGAGCCGGGCCCGCACCACCAGGCCGTCCCGCTCGACCTCCACCTCGCCGAGCTTCTTCGGCTCCCCGAAGACCTCGCGCCCGCCGATCAGCGCCCGCTCATGGGTCATCGGCATCACCAGCGGATACCAGCCCCGCACTCCCCCGTGCTCGGCGGCGACGGCGACCGAGCCCGCGCCCAGCGGATAGCCCGGCAGGTCGACCTTGCTGATGTTCGCCCGCACCAGGGGGCGCCCGGTGGGCTTCAGCGGCGGCGGCAGGACCGCGGCGACCGCGTCCGGGTCGCTCTCCCAGACGGCCACCACCCCCGTCGACCAGATGTCGGGGAGCTTGGAACTCGCGGTGCGCGCGGCGGCGATCTCCGTCTCGTCGCGCGCTCCGTAGCGAATGCGTGCCATGTCGTACCACCCTTCGTCAGCGCGGAACGGGGTCCGCGGCCGGGACTTGCGGCGGTTCTGTAACACAGTTACAACAGGTCTCGTGAAGGGTAAAGAGACGCGCGCACATCTGAATCGGGAAGACGTGCTCGACGCCGCCGCGCATCTGGTGAAGCAGCACGGCCCGGGGGCCCTGACCATGCGCAAGCTGGCAGCCGAACTCGGCACCGCCGTCACCTCGATCTACTGGCACGTCGGCAACCGCGAGTCGCTCCTCGACGCCCTTGTCGAGCGCACCGTCGCCGACCTCGGTGAGATCCGGCCCTCCGGAGCCACCCCCGACCGGCGCATCGTCTCCGTGGCGCGCGCCCTGCGCCGCCAGTTGCGCGACCATCCGCACCTCGTTGCGATGGTTCACGAACGGGGCCTCACGGAGCGGATGTTCCTGCCCGCCCAGCGCGCCCTGGTCCACGAGGTGCACGCGGCCGGGCTGCGCGGCGCCCGCGCGGCCGACGCCGTCCGCGCCGTCCAGGTGCACGTCGTCGGCCACGTTCTGGTCGAGCGCAACCGTGAACGCGCCCCCGTCCAGCACCCCGGCGAGGACGAACTGTGGACGACGGAGACGGCGGAGCGGGACGGCGCGCTCGCCCGCGCGCTGGCCGTACCCCTCGATCCGGACGCCGTGTTCACCGTCTCCGTCAAGGCTCTGGTGGCGGGGCTGCTCGGGCCGGGAGGCTGAAAGGGGCCTTTGCGGGAGGCGTCCCGCGCGGGCCAGGGGCATGACTGTCAGTCGCGGGCCGTATCCTCATGGACCATGCTCGAAGACCGCACGACCGCAGCGTCCGCAGCCCCCTGGCCGGCCGCGTACCCAACGGGGTACGCGGTCGTCGACGTGGAGACCACCGGCCTGGCCCGCGACGACCGCATAGTGTCGGCCGCCGTCTACCGCGTGGACGCCCGGGGCGAGATCGAGGACCACTGGTACACGCTGGTCAACCCCCAGCGCGATCCCGGGCCGGTCTGGATCCACGGGCTCACGACCGCCATGCTCGCCGATGCCCCTCTCTTCGGGGACATCGCCGAGGAGTTCGCGGCCCGTCTCGACGGCCGCGTCCTCGTCGCGCACAACGCCGTCTTCGACTGGTCGATGATCTCCAGGGAGTACGCACGCGCGGAGCGCACCGCTCCGGTGCGCCAGCGGCTGTGCACCATCGCGCTCTCCAAGGAGCTCGCGCTCCCGCTGCCCAACCACAAGCTGGAGTCGCTGGCCGCGCACTTCGGCGTCGAGCAGCGCCACGCGCACAACGCCCTGGACGACGCGCGCGTGCTCGCCGAGGCGTTCCGGCCCAGCCTGCTCGCGGCGGCGGGCGGCAATGTCCGCCTGCCGCTCCTCGAGTGCCTGCCGCTCACCGAGTGGTCCGACGGCGCGCCCCGCATCGGCCGCCAGTCGACGGGCCCGGCGCCCGCCTCCTCGTACCGGCCGGGGAGTTGGCGCCCCTCGCGCAAGCGGCAGCCGTGCCCGCACCCGAACCCCGGGCGGTACGAACCGGGCAAACCGCTCAAGCAGGGCATGCGGGTGGCGTTCTCCGGAGACACCTCCGTGGAGCGCGAACTCCTGGAGGACCGGGCGGTGGAGGCCGGGCTGCACATCGCCACCAGCGTGTCCCGCCTCACCAGCCTCCTCGTCACCAACGACCCGGAGTCCGGCACCTCCAAGACCGTCAAGGCGCGCTCGTTCGGTACGCCGGTGATCGACGAGGCCGCCTTCGGACAGCTCCTCCAGGACGTGACGCCCGCCACGGAGTCGTAACCGCACAGGAACCGCACAGGAACCGCACAGGCGTTCCTCGACGGGGCGCGCCGCCCGGCGTCAGACGGGTGATTGCCGCACGACTCGCCCGCCGACCGCTCGCCCCGCACCGCCGCGGCGCCCCACCCTGTGGCCCATGGCACGTTGCGAGGTCTGCGGAAACGACTACGGCATGTCCTTTGAAGTGCACGCACAAGGTGCGGTGCACGTCTTCGACTGCTTCTCCTGCGCCATCCACCGCATGGCGCCCATCTGCGAGCACTGCCGGTGCCGCATCATCGGCCAGGGCGTCGAGGTGGAAGGCCACTGGTACTGCGGCGCCCACTGCTCGCGCGCGGAGGGGATGGTGGGCATCGTCGACAACGTCTGACCGGCCCCCGCCGCGCGGCCCGGCGCTCATCCCGACCCCTCTCCCAGCACCCCACGACCCTGGATGTACGGTCGTGGGGTGTACCGCTTCCTGTTGTCCCGGCAGTGGGTGATCCTCACCCTCATCGCCCTCGTCCTCATCCCCGTGATGGTCGAGCTCGGCTTCTGGCAGCTGCACCGTCATGAGCACCGCGTCGCGCAGAACCAGCGGGTCACCGAAGCGCTGGCCGCCGCCCCGGTGCCCGCCGAGAAGATCACCTCGCCCGGCCACGAAGTGCCCAAGGCGGACCTGTACCGCCGGGTGAGCGCCAAGGGGACGTACGACACGAAGCACGAGGTCGTCGTGCGGCGCCGCACCAACTCCGACGACGAGGTCGGCTTCCACGTCCTGACGCCCTTCGTCCTCGGCGACGGCAAGGTCCTGCTCGTCAACCGCGGCTGGATCCCCGCCGACGGCCCGCAGACCGCCTTCCCGAAGATCCCCGCCGCCCCCAGGGGCGAGGTCACCATCACCGGACGGCTGAAGGCCGACGAGACCTCCGCGGCCAGCGGCATCAAGAACGTCCGCGGCCTGCCGGACCGTCAGATCATGCTGATCAGCAGCGGGCAGCAGGCCGACAGCCTCGGCAAGCAGGTCCTCGGCGGGTACGTCGAGCAGACCTCGCCCGAGTCGCCCGACAACTCCCCCGAGCTGATCGCCGAGCCCGACCACAGCGGCATCGGACCGCACATGGCGTACGCCGTCCAGTGGTGGCTGTTCGCCTCCGGCGTGCCGGTCGGCTGGGTCATCCTGGTCCGCAGGGAGCGGCGCGACCGCGCGGCCGCCGCGCAAGCCACCGCCGACGAGGCCGTGCCCGCCACCGCCTGAACCGGCTGCCCGGCCCCCTCCGCGGGACCGGATCACCGCCCGGATTGGCCGGGCCCCTTCCCGGGAAACCGTTCCCCGTGCATCACCCCATCGAGGATTACGCGCTCATCGGCGACCACCAGACCGCCGCCCTGATCGGCAGGGACGGTTCGATCGACTGGCTCTGCCTGCCCCGATTCGACTCCCCCTCCTGCTTCGCCGCGCTCCTCGGCGACGAGGAGAACGGCCACTGGCGCCTCGCCCCCCAGGGAGCGGGCGCCTGCACCCGCCGCGCCTACCGCCCCGACTCCCTCGTCCTGGACACGGAGTGGGAGACCGAGGAGGGCTCCGTCCGCGTCACGGACTTCATGCCGCAGCGCGACCGCGCCCCCGATGTCGTCCGCATCGTCGAGGGCCTCAAGGGCACCGTCACCGTGCGCAGCACGCTCCGGCTCCGCTTCGACTACGGCTCGGTCGTGCCGTGGATGCGCAGGAGGGACGGCCACCGCATCGCGGTCGCGGGGCCGGACTCCGTGTGGCTGCGCAGCGAACCGGCCGTGCACACCTGGGGCCACGACTTCGGCACGCACTCCGAGTTCACCGTCGAGGAGGGCGAGAAGGTCGCGTTCGTCCTCACCTGGCACCCCTCGCACGAGCCGCGCCCGCCGCTCGTCGACCCGTACGAGGCGCTGCGCGACAGCCTGGCGGACTGGCAGGCCTGGGCGTCCCGCTGCCACTACGACGGCCCGCACCGCGACGCCGTCGTCCGCTCCCTCATCACCCTCAAGGCCCTCACCTACGCCCCCACCGGCGGCATCGTGGCCGCCCCCACCACCTCGCTCCCCGAGGAGCCCGGCGGCGTCCGCAACTGGGACTACCGCTACTGCTGGCTGCGCGACTCCACGCTCACCCTGGGCGCGCTCCTCGCGGCCGGCTACTCCGAAGAGGCCGAGGCGTGGCGCGACTGGCTGCTGCGCGCGGTCGCGGGCGATCCGGCCGACCTGCAGATCGTGTACGGCCTCTCCGGAGAGCGGCGCCTGCCCGAGTACGAGATTCCCTGGCTGCCCGGATACGCGGACTCCGCCCCGGTGCGCATCGGCAACGAAGCCGTCGAACAGCTCCAGCTCGACGTGTACGGCGAGGTCGTCGACTCCCTCGCCCTCGCCGACCGTTCGGGCCTCGACACGCCTCCCCACGCCTGGCACCTCCAGCTCTCCCTGCTCGAATTCCTGCACGAGAAGTGGCGGGAGCCGGACCAGGGGCTGTGGGAGGTGCGCGGCCCGCGCCGCCACTTCGTGTACTCGAAGGTGATGGTGTGGGTCGCCGTCGACCGCACGGTGCGCTCCCTGGAGCAGAACCCGAAGCTGTGCGGCGACGTCGACCGCTGGCGCCGGCTCCGCGACGAGGTGCACCAGGAGGTCTGCGAACGCGGCTACGACCCGGCCCGCAACACCTTCACGCAGTCCTACGGCTCCACGGAACTGGACGCCTCGCTGCTGCTCATCCCGCGCGTGGGCTTCCTGCCGCCCGACGACCCGCGCGTCATCGGCACGATCGACGCGGTCCACGCCGAGCTCGGCCACAACGGTTTCCTGCGCCGCTACACCGCGGACCAGACGGTCATCGACGGGCTGCCCGGCCAGGAGGGCGTCTTCCTCGTCTGCTCGTTCTGGCTCGCGGACGCCCTGCACATGACGGGCCGCACCAAGGAGGCCCACGAGCTCTTCGACCGCCTCCTGTCGCTCCGCAACGACGTGGGGCTGCTCGCCGAGGAGTTCGACCCCGCGGCCGGTCTGCAGCTGGGCAATTTTCCGCAGGCATTCAGCCATATCGGTCTTGTCAATACCGCCCTCGCGCTCTTCGGGGAGAACGCGGGAGGATAGGGGCCATGGATCTTGGACTGAAAGACCGCGTGTACGTAGTCACCGGCGCCACCCGGGGCCTCGGCAACGCCACCGCCCGTGAACTGGTCGCGGACGGCGCGAAGGTCGTGATCACGGGCCGTGACGGGAAGACCGTCGCCGAGGCGGCCGCCGAGCTCGGCGAGCGAGCCGTGGGCATCGCCGCCGACAACGCCGACCCCGCCTCGGCAGCGGCGCTCGTCGCCGCGGCCCGCGAGCACTTCGGCCGCTTCGACGGCGTACTGATCAGCGTCGGCGGTCCCCCGCCCGGCTTCGTCGCGGACAACACCGACGAGCAGTGGCAGGCGGCGTTCGACGCGGTGTTCCTCGGCGCCGTGCGGCTCGCCCGTGCCGCGGCCGCCGAGCTCGGCGAGGGCGGCGTCATCGGCTTCGTGCTCTCGGGTTCGGTGTACGAGCCGATCGCGGGCCTGACGATCTCGAACGGCCTGCGCCCGGGGCTCGCCGGATTCGCCAAGTCCCTCGCTGACGAGCTCGGTCCGCGCGGCATCCGCGTACTCGGCGTGCTGCCCGGCCGGATCGGCACCGACCGCATGCGCCAGCTGGACGGCCTCTCCCCCGACCCGGAGGCCACCCGCGCCGCGAACGAGGCGGGCATCCCGCTGCGCCGCTACGGCACTCCCGAGGAGTTCGGCCGCACGGCGGCGTTCCTGCTCTCGCCCGCCGCGTCGTACCTGACGGGAATCATGGTGCCGGTGGACGGCGGGGCCCGCAGCGGCTTCTGACCGGGCCGAGAGCAGAGGGCGCAGAGGGCCCTCAGGACTCTCAGGGCTCTCAGGGCTCTCAGGGCTCTCAGGGCTCAACTCACGCGTTCGGCGCGGTGCTTGACCCCGCGCAGCCGCACCGTGGCCGGCAGGCTCGCGAGCCCCGCCGAGTCACGGGCGTGCGTGAGGGCCCGGTCGGAGAGCCGGTGCAGTGCGTCGGACGGCGTCGCGTCGGGTGCGAGCACGAGCTCCACGCGCGCCTTCGGCGTGCTGCGCCGCCCGGTCAGGGCGACCCGGGCGCGGTCCACGCCGTCCAGCGTCTCGGCCTCCGCGGCCAGTACGTTCTCCATGGCCCGGCCGCGCAGCAGCGCGCCCTCCCCGTCCCCGGTCTCCACCAGGACCTCGGCGAGGCGGTGCCTGCGCAGCTGGGCGGAGAGCCACCAGAGCGCGAGCAGGACGATCACCGCGAGCACGGCGATGACCGTGGGCCAGAACCAGCCCTCGTCCCGCCAGCGCGCCCGGTCGGCGGCGCTGACGAGCACGTCGTGCCGCCCGTCGTGGATCCACCACGAGGGCGGGGACGCGCCGAGGCCGACGGCGAGCACGGAGCCGCCGATGACGAGCAGCACGAGCCCGGCGAGGGCGAGGACCACACGGTTGACGGTGCGCAGCATCGCGCTCACCCCTTCCTGCCGGGCCGGGCCACGTGGACGGAGAGGCCGGGAGCCCGCGCGAGGCCCAGCTCGTGGATGCCATCGGTGAGTGTGGTGTCCAGGTCACCGCGTACGTCGTCGAGTTCACGGAAGTGCGACACGGCGCGCACGTCCACCTTGGAGCGCTTCATGCGGACCCGTACCGACTGCACGCCCGGCACGTCCATGGCCCGGTCGCGAAGGACCATCGCGGCCGCGCCGCGGTACAGACCCGCGCGCACGTCGGAGTGCGTGCGCCGCATCGGCAGGACGGCGCGCTGCCCGGGCGTCACCGCGAGCACGAGGAGCCAGAGGCCGATGAGGGCGGCCACGGCGGCGCCGACGAGCACGGCGGTGTCGTCGAGGGGCCGCTCACCGAGCTGGTGGGCCAGTTCGCGCCGCCACCGCATCGCGGGATGGTCGGCCCTGACGGCGACGACGTCGTACAGGAAGAGCGCGGAACCGCCGAGCACAAGGAGCGCGAGGACGGCCGCGGGAACCCGGCGGGCCGACCAGAAGCGGCGGGCCCTTTCGCCCTCGGCGAGCGTGGGCAGCGGCTGGTAGAGGGACGCGGAGGCCGACTGGTCGAGGTCGCTCCCGGCCTGCTCGACGACCGGCAGCGGCTGGGTGCCGCCGCCCTGGGGTTCACTCATCGGATCCTCCCCTGTGCCGCGGCCCGTACCTGCGCGGAGTGCAGCCGCTCCACCTGGACGGCCACCTCCGGCACGTCCATCCCCGCCAACGCCTTTACCCGCTCGGCGACATGGCGACGCACCGCACCGCACTGGCCGCCGATGTCGCAGGGGTAGTCCAGTTCGAGGCTGACCCGGATGCGGGCCGCCTCATGGCGGACGGAGACCGTGGCGCGGGGCGGCGGGCCGTCGGGCGGGACCGCGTCCACCGCCTCGCGGGCCGCCTGCGCGGCGATCTTCGCGACGACCCGGTCGGCGATCCGGGTCGCGCCGCGCTCGCCCGGTGCGACCTGTGCCGCCACCGCTCACCGCCGCCGGTCGCCGCGGCCGCGGAAGAAGTCGCCGGGCTCCAGGTCCCCCTCAAGGAACCTGCCGGCCACGAAACCGATGGCGCCCAAGGCGGCCACCAGCAGGAACGCCCCGAATCCGCCGAAGTATCCGGCGAACCCGAGAGCCATTCCGGCCACCATGCCGATCACGGCCATGCTCATCATGCGCTCCTTAGCGGGACGTCCTACTGGAGGCGTCCCTGGGGCTCGTCGTCATCCTCGTCGGGCAGTTTCACATCGCTGACGGCGATGTTGACCTCGACGACCTCGAGCCCGGTCATGCGCTCGACGGCCGCGATCACGTTCTCGCGTACGTCCTGTGCGACGTCCGCGATCGATACGCCGTACTCGACGACGATCTCCAGGTCGAGGGCGGTCTGTACCTCGCCGACCTCGGCCTTCACGCCGCGCGACACGGACTTCGAGCCGCCGGGGACCCGGTCGCGCACGGCCCCGAAGGTCCGCGCGAGGCCGCCGCCCATGGCATGCACGCCCTCGACGTCGCGTGCGGCGAGTCCGGCGATCTTCTCGACGACGCCGTCCGCGATGGTGGTGCGGCCCCGGCTCGCGGGATCACCGCCGCCCCGTCCGGGCGCGGGCCTCGCCGCGCTCTCGTCCGGGGAGTTCTTCTCCGGCGTCTGAGACGCCTTGCGCTGTCCGGTCTCGGTCATCGCCGTCCCGTTCCTTTCGACAGGTCGACAGGTCGACAGGGGAATGCGCTCCGTCGAATGAGGCTGCTTCTGCGCCCACAGTAAGCGCGGCCCCGCGCCCGCGCGCCCGGGATGGGGCAGGCTGAAGCCATGACGGGCGAGGGTTTGACGCAGGCGGTACGCCGACAACTGGGGCTCGGCCGGGTGCTGCCCCTCGGCGGCGCGCAGGACGGCGCCTGGGTGACGGAATCGGCGGTGGACGCCGCGTTGCGCCAGATGGCTGACGTGGTCTCCGGCGTACGCCTCGGCACCCTCCGCATCGCGTCGGCCCGGCCGGAGCAGGCGTACGTGACGGCGGTGCCCGCACCGCCGAGCGCGCTGCCGCCGGGGCCGCTGCGGATCACCGCGGAGTTCGCGGCCGCGGCGACCGGACCACTGCCCGCGGCGGCGGACCGGCTGCGGGCCGCGCTGACCGGAGCGGCGGACGGGCTCGGCCTGGTCACCGAGGCGGTGGATCTGAAGGTGACGGCCCTGCTCGACGAGGGCGCGGACCCCGTGCCCCCGAAGCCGCCCCGCGGCGAGAGCGACGGGACGGGCGAGGGAACGGATCAAGGGACGGGCGGCCTGGGAACGGACGGCCAGGGAACGGGCGACGGAGATGCGGCGCGCGTCGGGCAGGCCGCCCTTTCGGTGCCCGGAGTGGCCCGGCTGACCGGGGTGCTCGGCCGGGCGGTCCACATCGAGGAGCGTCCGGCCACGGGCGCACTGCCGCGCCGCCACGCGCGCGTGGAGCTCGCGACGGGCCGCGGGCACCGCGCTCTGGACGTGGCGCTCGCGGTGCGCGCGGCGGTCGGCGCCGCCCTGCCCGACCACCCGTCGGTGGCCGTGCTCGTCACCGAGGTGGGCTGCCGGGAAGAGGTGGGCCGGGAATCGGACCGGACGGAGCCGGGAGAGCGGGCCTGAAGCGGCCTGTCGTCAGTCGCCGAGGCCCGCGAGGTCGCGCAGTCGGCGGCCCTGGGCGGCGCGCTCGGCGACGCGCTGCTCCTCGTACGAGCGGCCTGCCGCACCCTGAAGGAGCGCCTTGGTCTCGATGACCGCGTCGCGCGGCGCGGCGATGAGCGCGGCGGCCAGGTCGTCAGCGGTCGCGTCGAGCTGGTCCACGGGCACGACCAGGTTGGCGAGGCCCGTCCGCTCGGCCTCGTCCGCGTGGACGAAGCGCCCGGTGGCGCAGATCTCCAGCGCGCGGGCATAGCCGACGAGCCCCACCAGCGGATGCGTGCCGGTGAGGTCGGGGACCAGGCCCAGGCTGGTCTCACGCATGGCGAACTGCACGTCGTCCGCCGCGATCCGCAGATCACAGGCGAGCGCGAGCTGGAAGCCGGCGCCGATGGCGTGGCCCTGGACGGCGGCGATGGACACGATGTCGCTCCGCCGCCACCAGGTGAACGCCTCTTGGTACTCGGTGATCGTGGCGTCGAGGAGGCCGTCCTCACCGCGTGCCAGATCGATGAAGGACGGCTCGCCGTCGAAGCCCTCGGGCGTGAACGCCTGCCGGTCCAGGCCCGCGGAGAAGGACTTGCCCTCACCGCGCAGCACCACGACGCGGACACTGCCCGGCAACAGCTGACCTGCCTCCGTCAACGCCCTCCACAGCGCGGGAGATTGGGCGTTGCGCTTGGCCGGATTGGTCAGCGTCACCGTGGCGACGGCCTCGTCGATGGTGAGGCGTACGCCGTCCTTGTCGAGAACCGGTGCGAGCTCGCTGTCGGACGAAGCCATGGGTGCCTCCGATGGGGTGCGGTCGGGCGGACGCACGGGAGCGCCCGTAAGTGACTGCACAGTAACCACCCGGTGGATCGGCTGACCTACCGGGTGGTCACCATCGGACCACTGGTACAGCGTGCCGCCTGCCGTCAGCCGGCGGCGGCCTTCTTGCCTCGCGTCGCCCCGCCGCGTCCCCGCAGCGTGACGCCGGATTCGCTGAGCATGCGGTGCACAAAACCGTAGCTACGGCCGGTCTCCTCGGCCAACGCCCGGATGCTCGCACCACCGTCGTACTTCTTCTTCAGGTCTGCCGCGAGCTTGTCGCGCGCGGCGCCGGTTACCCGGCTGCCCTTCTTCAGAGTCTCGGCCACCCGTGCCTCCTCATGGGAAGTGCGCTCTGGACTTCTCATGATCACCCCTCGCGGGCTTCCTGGCCACCCATTCGACAAGGTCCATACGACGAGGTTTGCCGCTCCATAAGCGGCAGACACGAGTGGACTTAACGATTCCGCGCGCCGAATTTCGATCAATCGACCGGACACTTCAGCGAATCGGCAGGTCAGGGCCCTGCCGGGCGATAAGGCAAACGTGTGCGCAGCTCAGCGCCGAAATCCGTGTATGACACACCTCGGTACGAGGAGAGCTCACACAGATGAGGGATCACCGATCGGCCGAATGATCCATACCCAGTGGATCAGTCATTCGATCAAGCGCGGTGGACGCCTCGGCACCGGGCGACCCAGGGCGTCAGGCGAGGGCGACCAGATCCGCGTAGTCCTGGCCCCACAGGTCCTCGACACCGTCGGGCAGCAGGATGATCCGCTCCGGCTGGAGCGCCTCCACGGCGCCCTCGTCGTGCGTGACGAGGACGACGGCCCCCTTGTAGGTGCGCAGCGCGCCGAGGATCTCCTCGCGGCTTGCCGGGTCGAGGTTGTTGGTGGGCTCGTCGAGGAGGAGGACGTTGGCGGACGAGACGACGAGGGTCGCGAGCGCGAGCCGGGTCTTCTCACCGCCGGAGAGCACAGCCGCCGGCTTGTCGACGTCGTCTCCGGAGAAGAGGAACGAGCCGAGCGTCTTGCGCACCTCGACGAGGTCGAGGTCGGGGGCGGCGGAGCGCATGTTCTCCAGGACCGTGCGCTCGGGGTCGAGGGTCTCGTGCTCCTGCGCGTAGTAGCCGAGCTTGAGGCCGTGGCCCTCGATGACCTGCCCGGTGTCGGCCTTCTCGGCGCCGCCGAGGAGCCGCAGGAGGGTGGTCTTGCCCGCTCCGTTGAGGCCGAGGATGACGACGCGCGAGCCCTTGTCGATGGCGAGGTCGACGTCGGTGAAGATCTCAAGGGAGCCGTACGACTTCGACAGGCCCTCGGCCATCAGCGGCGTCTTGCCGCACGGCGAGGGCTCGGGGAAGCGCAGCTTGGCGACCTTGTCGTTCTGGCGCACCGCCTCCAGGCCCGCGAGGAGCTTGTCGGCGCGCTTGGCCATGTTCTGCGCGGCGACGGTCTTGGTGGCCTTGGCGCGCATCTTGTCGGCCTGCGAGTGGAGCGTCGCGGCCTTCTTCTCGGCGTTCTGACGCTCGCGCTTGCGGCGCTTCTCGTCGGACTCGCGCTGCTGCTGGTAGAGCTTCCAGCCCATGTTGTAGACGTCGATCTGGGCGCGGTTGGCGTCCAGGTAGAACACCTTGTTGACGACCGTCTCGACCAGGTCGACGTCGTGGGAGATCACGATGAAGCCGCCGCGGTACGTCTTCAGGTAGTCGCGCAGCCAGACGATCGAGTCGGCGTCGAGGTGGTTGGTCGGCTCGTCGAGGAGGAGCGTGTCGGCGTCCGAGAAGAGGATGCGGGCCAGCTCGATACGGCGGCGCTGACCACCGGAGAGCGTGTGCAGGGGCTGGCCGAGCACGCGGTCGGGGAGGTTGAGCGCGGCGGCGATGGTGGCGGCCTCGGCCTCGGCGGCGTACCCGCCCTTGGTGAGGAACTCCGTCTCCTGGCGCTCGTACTGCTTCAGGGCCTTCTCACGGGTGGCGCCCGCGCCGCTCGCGATGCGCTGTTCGTTCTCGCGCATCTTGCGGATCAGGGTGTCGAGGCCGCGCGCGGAGAGGATGCGGTCGCGCGCGAGGACGTCGAGGTCGCCGGTGCGGGGGTCCTGCGGGAGATAGCCGACCTCTCCGGAGCGGGAGATCGTGCCGCCGGCGGGGATGCCCTCACCGGCCAGACACTTGGTGAGGGTGGTCTTGCCCGCCCCATTGCGGCCGACGAGGCCGATGCGGTCGCCCTTCGCGATGCGGAAGGTGGCGTTCTCAATGAGGATGCGGGCGCCGGCGCGCAGCTCGATGCCGGAAGCGGTGATCACGGGGTTCTCCTGAAACAGAGTGGACGGCGGGAGGGACGACTGAGGTACTCAGGAACCGGTGTCTATGCCGTCCAACTGAGGAGAGGTGCTGCCATGGCAACCAGTCTAACGGGCCGTCGCAACTACTTTTCCGGGCCGCTGCCGCCCCCGGGGCCCCGCCGCGCGTCCCCGTTGCCCAGCGGAGTGCGCCCCGGAACGATTCTTCCGTAGTCGTCCACCGCGATGACCTGCGCCGTCCAGGACGATCCCGCGCCCGCGCAGGGCTGGGCGACCAGGAGGGCCCCGCCGCGGCGCACGGAGCGCGCCGGTTCGAAGGCGCAGCCGGGGCGGGCGGGCAGCACCCAGCGCAGATCGCCGTCCGCGGTGCGGTAGGCGGCGATGCGGCGCGGAGTGACGACGGCCAGCATGCGGGCGTCCGGCGGGAGCGGTTGCAGGACCCCGGCGCCGCCGCGCGCGGCCGGGGTGCGCAGCCAGGCGGCGCTCTCGGGGACGGCCCGGTGCCAGCGCACGGAGCCGCCGTCGCCGCGCGCGGTGTCGGTGACCAGGCCGTCGTTCCAGAGCGTGAGCGCGTGCCCCGGTGCGGGCAGGAGCGCGACGGGACGGCGCCCCTGGCGCGTGTACGTCCAGCGGAGGCGGCCGCTCGCTGTGTCGTACGCCTCGACGGCCGGGCCCTTCGTGCGCAGCGCGGGGTCGGCGACGGGGGCCGCCGCCACGCGCGCGTGGACCGTGAGGCGGTCTCCGTAGGGGGCGGGCCGGGAGTGGTGGGCGGCGGTGATGAGCGGCAGCGCGAGCAGGGCGAGCGCCACGGGCAGGGCGATACGGGTGCCGCGGCGGGCCGGGGCCGACCACGGGACGGGTGCCTCGTGCGGCAGAGAGGTCGCGTCGTGCGGCAGAGCGGCCGAGTCGAGCGGCAGAGCGGACATGACGCCCCCCTTCGGTACCCACTGCCCACGGATCAGGCGCAGAGCGTAGCGGCGGGGGCCCGGGAGGGCCGTCGTGCGGCGGGGCGACACGGCGGCGGGCGGGCCGCGTCCCCCGTTCGGACCTCCGTCCGGCGCCCGGCGGCGGAGCTCGTACCAGGATGAGGAGGCCGGTAGCCCGGCGCGGGACGACGCGCGTCGTCCCGGATGCGCGGCAGAGGGGTGCGCCCATGCAGTTCGACGACGACGCCGACCTGGACACCTCGGAGGTGCAGGATGTGCGCGGCAGCCGCATCCCCGGCGGCCGGGCGACCGTGGGCGGCGGCATCGCCGGTCTGATCGCGCTGGTCCTGGGGCTGCTCTTCGGAGTGGGCCCCGACCAGCTGGGGCTCTCCTCCGGCAACGACGACCCCTCGGCCACGTCCTCCTCCCTCGCGCAGGTGCAGCAGACCTGCCACAAGGGGCGGGACGCGAACAGCAAGGAGGACTGCCGCATCGTGGCGGTGGTCAACAGCGTCCAGGACTACTGGCGCCCCGAGTTCCAGCGCCGACGGGGCACGTACTCCCCGGCGCGGACCGCCCTGTTCACCGGCCGCGTGGGCACGGCCTGCGGCACGGCCACCTCGGCGGTCGGCCCCTTCTACTGCCCCGGCGACAAGAAGGTCTACCTCGACCTGGGGTTCTTCGACGACCTGCGGACCAAGTTCGGCTCCAGCGGCGGCCCCTTCGCGCAGGCCTACGTGGTGGCTCACGAGTACGGGCACCACGTGCAGAACCTGATGGGGACCCTGCAGCGCTCCCAGGACGGGCGCACCGGCCGCGACAGCAACGCCGTCAAGGTCGAGTTGCAGGCCGACTGCTACGCCGGGGTCTGGGCGCGGCACGCGACCCGGAGCCCGGACGAGCGCACGGGCAAGCCGCTGATCAGCAGCCTCGACGACCGCGACATCCGCGACGGCCTGGACGCGGCGGCCGCGGTGGGCGACGACCGCATCCAGGAGAAGTTCCAGGGCCGGGTCACCCCCGAGTCCTGGACCCACGGCTCGGCCGAGCAGCGCCAGGACTGGTTCTACCAGGGCTACCGCACCGGCGATATGGGGCAGTGCGACACGTTCCGCCGAGGCTGAGAGGTAGTCCTCGCGGCTCTCACTCGCCGCCAGTGTGGACCTGGAAGGCGGCGCGGCGCACCGCCTTGGCGAGGGCCGGGTCGGGGTGGGCCGCGGCCAGGGCCACCAGGACCTGGACGGTGCGGGGGTGCCCGGCGCGGCGCACCTCGTCGAGGAGGGCGGGCACGGTGGGCTGCACCGCCGACTCCAGGTGCCGGACGAGGAGCTGCGTCTCGCCGTGGTCCGCGACGGCCGCCGCGGTGTCGATCCACAGCCAGGTGGACTCCTCGCGGGTCAGCACGAGGTGGACGTCCTCGGGGTCGGCGCCCTCCTGCTCGGCGAGCCACAGCAGGGCGTAGGGGCGCAGTGAGGCCTCGTCGACGACGGCCCTGACCTCCGCCTCGGCCGGTGCGCCGACCACCCGCAGGGCCTCGAAGGCCAGGCCGCGCAGGAGGGCGTCCTCGCCGCGTGCGGCGGTGAGGAGCTCGGTGACGGCGCTGGAGACGGTGCGGGCGGCGAGCCAGGCGCGGTACTCGGCGCGGGCCGCGTTGGGGCGCAGGCGGGCGCAGCCCCGGAGCATGTCCTCGGCGGACTGCTCGATGTGTCCGGCGGGGCTCTGTGCGGCGACGCAGATCTGCTCCAGCTTGACCCAGACCGCCCAGCTGCCGAGCGGCGTGAGCACGGCCTGCCCGTCGGCGCAGGTCAGCGCGCCGACGGCGGCGAGGCCGTGCAGGGCCCAGTCGAGGAGGGCGGGGAGCGGGGCGTTCTCGGGGCAGCCTGCCGGGACGGCGGGCTCCGGCTGGGGGCCGTAGGGGATCTCGCAGCGCTCGGTGCGCAGCTCCGTGACGCGCTGGTCGAGGAGGTCGAGCAGCTGCGGCACGGGCACGGGGCCTGCCGACAGCTGCAGCAGGGAGAGGACTTGTGGCATGGCCTCGACGACCTCGGCGACCGCCGCGGGGGCGAGGGTGTCGGGCGCGGGGTGGGCCAGCGACCAGGCGTCGAAGAGGGCGACCCAGCCGCGCAGCACGGCGGTGTCGTCGCGGTTCCAGGCGCGCAGCCGCCAGCCGGGCCTCGCGGTGTCGCCGTGCACCTCGATGAGGCCCGCGAGGCGTGCGGTGTCCCAGTCGGCGCGGACCTGAGCGGGGGTCAGCCCCAGTTCGGCGGCGGCCCGTTCGGCGGTGGCGTCGGAGAGCGTGCCCTTGCCGTCGGGCGAGCCGCCGGTGCGGCCGGGGCCCGGACGCAGGGCGTCGTCGGCCCAGCGGGCGACCCGCACGGCGTCGGCGAGGCCTGCGCGGGCCGCGCGGGCCAGTTCCGACGGGGCGGGCGTGCCCTCGGGTGGCCGGGGCGCGGGACGGCGCGTGCGGCGGTTGCTCATCGCGCCGGGGGCGGCCGAGAGGGGGCGTGTCGCGTCGCGCCGGGCTTCTCCTCGCTCTTCGGCCCTCTGGTAGGGCGCACGGACAAGTCGGAGCCTGGAGTCGCGCGGGGTACGGGACGTCACGGGAACAGTCTTCCTGTTGACGGTCCGAAAACCCAAACGGAATGGGGACGGGGGCCGTTCGCACGCCGCGCGCCGGGGCCGCGCGCGGTGTGCGGCACGGTGTACGGGAGGGTGTACCGGAGGGCGTGCGCAGCGTCACAGCACGTGCGCAGCGTCACAGCAAGGGCGTGAGGAAGCGCCTGAGCACCTCTTCGTAGCCCTGCGGATCGGCGTTCCACATGGCGCCGTGCGGCGCGTCCTGCACAGGGTGCAGGGTGACCAGATCGGGGCGCTGAGCAGCCAGTTGCCGGGAGAGGCCCCAGGGCGCGACGGCGTCGTCGGGGCCGTGCACGAGCAGCGTGGGCACGCGCAGCACGCCGGGGCCCGCCGCCGCCAGGATCCGGTCGCCGCGCAGCCCCGTGCGCCCCTGTGCCGCACGGACCGCAAGCGGAAGGAGCGGTCCGGGGGTGCGGCGGGCACCGGCGAGGGCGCGCAGGGTGGTCTCCCAGTTGAGGACCGGGGAGTCGAGGACGAGGCCGCTGATGCGGTCGCGCAGCGCCGAGTGCGCGGCGGCGTGCAGACACATGGCGGCGCCGGTGGACCAACCGTGCAGGACGACGCGCTCGGCGCCCCGGCGCACGGCGTAGCGCAGGGCGGCGTCCAGGTCGCGCCACTCCGTCTCGCCGAGGTGGCCGAGGCCGTCCGGGGAGCGGGGCGCGCCCGCGTCGCCGCGGTAGGCGAGGTCGAGGACCGGGACCCGCAGGCGGTTCAGGGAGTCCATGACGACCATGGGGTGTTCGCGGGTCGTGCCCAGGCCGTGCACGGTGATGACCCAGGTGTCCCGGGCGCCCGGCACGAACCAGGCGGGCAGTGTGCCGAGCTCGCCGGGGATGTCGACGTCGGTGTGGTCGATGCCGAGCGCGGAGCGCGGGTCCCCGATGTGGACCTGCGGGGTGAGCCAGACGCGGGCGCCGGGGTCCAGGGAGCCGTGGGTGACGGCTTCGAGGCGGCGTACGACCGTGTCGGCCTCGTGCGGGGCGGACTCCAGGACGGGTCCGACGATCGCGTGGGTGCCGTTGCCGCTCAGGCCGTACGTGCCGGGGCGGCGGCTCGCCAGGGCGCGGGTCAGGCTGATCTGGCCCGCGGCCGTGGCGTGCACGGTCAGGCGTGGCTCGGTCGGCAGGGGGCGGCCCGCGGGCGCCTTGAGGGCGGCGTCGCTGGCGAACCGGCCCGCCGCGATCGCGGCTGCGGCTGTTCCTAGGGCGGCTGTTACTGCGGTGACGGCCGCTGCCGTCGCTTTGGCTGGGCGCACCGTCCCAGTGTCCGGGGGCGAGGCCCTGGAGGCCAGTGGGCGGTACCCGCCGGGTGAGTCGTGGCTCAGGTGGCCGAAGCCGTGGCTCAGGTGGCCGACTGGCCGTATCCCCGCAGCTTCTGTGCCGCCTCGTGCAGCCGGTCCGGGGAGAGGAGCGTCGGGGTGTGGCCGGGAATCGCGGCGGCGGTGAGCCAGAGGCGGCACATCCACTCCAGCTGGGCCGTGCGGTCGTAGGCCTGGTCGAGGCTGTCCCCGTAGGTGACCGTGCCGTGGTTCTGCAGGAGGCAGCCGGTGCGCTCGCGCAGGGCGTGCAGCATGTTCTCGGCCAACTCCTCGGTGCCGTACAGCGCGTACGGGGCGACCCGGACCGGGCCGCCGAGGGCGCCGGTCATGTAGTGGACGGCGGGGAGCTCCGTGACCAGCAGGGAGACGGCCGTGGCGTGTACGGCGTGGGTGTGGACGACCGCTCTCGCGCCGGTGTCGCGGTAGATCGCGAGGTGCATGGGCAGTTCGCTGGTGGGCGTGAGGCCGCCGAGGACCCGGTGGCCTTCGAGGTCGACGCCGAGGGCGTCCTCGGGCCGCAGCCTGTCGTAAGGGACCCCGCTCGGGGTGACCAGGACGGTGTCGCCGACCCGTATCGAGACGTTGCCCGAGGTGCCGACGACCAGGCCGTCCCGCACCGTCCTGCGGGCGGTCCCGACCAGCTCGTCCCAGGCCCGCGCGAGCGCGTCCCCGTCCACCTGCTGCCCCTGTCCCTGGCCATGCCGCTGCCCCTGCCCCTGCCGCTGCTCAGTCATGCGGTGATCCTGCCAGCCCAAAAGGATTCCGGTTACGGCTTCGGGCCACCGGGTGACCAGCATCTCCCCACCGGATCCGGGCACCGGACCGAGAAGTGCGCGCCGGGCCGCCGCCGGATGGCGGAACCCGACACTCCGCCCCGTTTGCGGGGATCCCGCCCACGCTCCGTACGATCGGGATCAGACACCAGCTCAATACGGAGCAAGGGCACTCCGCTTCGGGTCACCGCACCGCCCGGCCCAGTTCACTTTCCGTTCACCCTGGTTGCCTACGTTCCACATGCCACTGACGTCCAACAGAAGCCTGGGTAAATGGAACACATCACGCTTCTCCTCGGGATCGTGATCGTTACCGCTCTCGTGTTCGATTTCACGAACGGTTTCCACGACACTGCCAACGCGATGGCGACGACCATCTCGACCGGCGCTCTCAAGCCCAAGACGGCGGTGGCCATGTCCGCCGTACTCAACCTCGTCGGCGCCTTCCTCTCCGTCGAAGTCGCCAAGACGATCTCCGGCGGCATCGTCAATGAGGACGGCCTCAAGACCGAGGTCATCTTCGCCGCGCTCGTCGGCGCGATTCTCTGGAACCTCATGACGTGGCTGGTGGGCCTGCCCTCCAGCTCCTCCCACGCCCTCTTCGGCGGACTCATCGGCGCCGCGGTCATGTCGCAGGGCTGGTCGTCGATCAACGGCGGCACCGTCGTCACCAAGATCCTGATCCCGGCCGTCGCGGCCCCGCTCGTGGCGGGCATCGCCGCGACGCTGGCCACGCGCCTGACGTACCGCATCGGCCGCAACACGGACCAGAAGGCCACCGCCAAGGGCTACCGCGCCGGGCAGATCGCCTCCGCCGGGCTCGTCTCGCTGGCCCACGGCACGAACGACGCGCAGAAGACCATGGGCATCATCACGCTCGCCCTGATCACGGGCGGCGTCCTGAACCCCGGCGCCAACCCCCCGATGTGGGTCATCGTCTCGGCCGGCATCGCCATCGCGCTCGGCACCTACCTCGGTGGCTGGCGCATCATCCGCACCATGGGCAAGGGCCTGACCGACCTCGCGCCGCAGCAGGGCTTCGCCGCCCAGACCAGCGCCGCGACCGCGATCCTCGCCTCCTCGCACATCGGCTTCTCGCTCTCCACCACCCAGGTCTGCTCGGGCGCCGTGATGGGCGCGGGCCTCGGCCGCAAGGGCGGCGTGGTCCGCTGGTCGACCGCCACCCGGATGTTCGTCGCGTGGGGCCTGACCCTGCCGGCGGCGGGCCTGGTCGGCGCGGGTGCCGAGTTCCTCACCAAGCAGGGCCCCTGGGGCATCACGGTCACCGCGGCGCTCCTGATCGCGGGGTCGGGCGTGATCTGGGCGCTCTCCCGGCGCAACGCCGTCGACCACACCAACGTCACGGACGACGAGATCCGCCACGACGCCATTGACGGCATTGACGGCATTGACGGCATTGACGGCCGCACGGTCGCCGAGCCCGCGGGCGTGGTGACCACCGCGATCGCCGCCGTCTCGCCGCCCCCCGTGGGCGCGATGGCCGCCTCCGCCCCCGCGGGCGGGACCGTCAAGGCCACCGTCTCGGCGGCCCCGACCACCACCACGACCGGCGCCATGGCGGACCCCGCCCGGCCCGCGACCGTGTAAGGACAGACCAGCATGAGCATCGACTGGGCAGCTCTCGGCTCCGTCTTCGGAGTCAGTCTCGCGGTGACCGTGGCCCTGGTGGGCCTCTTCACCCTCGGCATCGTCGGACTCTCCAAGCAGGGCACGGCGACCGCCACCGCCGGTGGCTCCGCCTCCCTCGCACGCACCGGCGCGTACGCCTGCTTCGCCCTGTGCGCGGCGGCGGTGGCCTACGGGATCTTCCTGATCGTCGCCTGACGGCAGCGGCCTTCCCGGGTGGGGCGCGGAGCGTGCGAACGCTCCGCGCCCCACGCGTGTGTCCGCACCCCGTATCTGGGCCCGGCATGTGGGGCCCAACACACTCTCCCGTCGCAGGTCAACAGCGAGTTGACGGGCCTTCGCGGGCCGTGGTGGACTGCCGGGGCCAACTACGGCGGCAGAAGAGGAAGCCGGTGCGAATCCGGCGCGGTCCCGCCACTGTCACCGGGGAGACACTCCCCGCGAGCCAGGAACTCTCGCCGCCGATCACGTCGAACCAGGGCGCGGACACCCTGAGTGAGGACATATCGCCATGCTCGGCCGCCCGGTGCCGCCTCTCCCCCTGAGTACGAGTCCTCTCCTCAGCGCAGCGGCGGGCTGAAGCGCATGAGTGCCGATCGCGACTTCGCGTACGGCGCCGCCGCCGGCCTCCTCGGTGACCTGCTGCTCGGCGATCCCCGCCGGGGCCATCCGGTCGCCGCGTTCGGCCGTGCCGCGGGTGCCGTCGAGCGGGTGCTGTGGCGCGACCACCGCGGGTGGGGCACGTTGCACGCCGTGGTGTGCGCCGGGGGCGCGGCGGGTGCCGCCGCGCTGGCTTCTTCTCTCGTACGTCGCTCGGCCGCCGGATCCGTCGCGCTGACCGCCGCCGCGACCTGGGCCGTGGTCGGCGGTACGTCGCTGACGCGGGAGGCGCGGGCCATCGGCGGGGCGCTGGAGGCCGGGGACATCGAGGTCGCGCGGGAGCGGCTGCCGCACCTGTGCGGGCGGGACCCGCAGGCGCTGGACGCCGACGGGATCGCGCGGGCCGTGGTGGAGTCCGTCGCCGAGAACACCTCCGACGCGGTCGTCGGCGCGCTCGTGTGGGGCGCGCTGGGCGGCGTCCCCGGGCTCGTCGGGTTCCGGGCCGTCAACACGCTGGACGCGATGGTGGGCCACAAGTCGCCCCGGTACCGGCGCTACGGCTGGGCCGCCGCCCGCCTCGACGACGTCTTCGGATGGCCGGGCGCGCGGCTCACCGCGGGCCTCGCGGCGCTGGCCGGTGACTCGCCCTCGGGAGCGGTACGGGCGTGGCGCGCGGACGCGGACGCGCACCCGAGCCCGAACGCAGGGCCCGTCGAGGCCGCCTTCGCCGGGGCACTGGGCGTACGGCTCGGGGGAACGCTCTCTTACGGGGGGCGGGTCGAGCACCGGCCCGTGCTGAACGCGGCGGGGCGCGACGTCGCCGCGGGGGACATCGAGCGGGCCGCCAAGCTGTCCCGACGGGTCGGCCTGCTCGCTCTCGGAGCCGTGGTGGGCGCGCGCTGGGCACTGCGGTCGGCAAGAGCAGGGGCAAGGGCAGGAGCGGGAGCAGGAGCGGGAGCGGGGAGAAGAGCATGAGTGGCGGACTGCTGGTCGCCGGGACCACCTCGGACGCCGGGAAGAGCGTCGTCACCGCGGGCATCTGCCGGTGGCTGACCCGCAAGGGTGTGTCCGTCGCGCCGTTCAAGGCGCAGAACATGTCCCTCAACTCCTTCGTCACCCGCGAGGGGGCGGAGATCGGCCGGGCGCAGGCCATGCAGGCGCAGGCCGCCCGCGTCGAGCCGAGCGCGCTGATGAACCCCGTACTGCTCAAGCCCGGCAGTGACCGCTCCAGCCAGGTCGTACTCATGGGCAAGCCCGTGGGTGAGATGAGTGCGCGTGGGTTCTTCGGGGGGTCCGGGGGGCCGTCCCCCGGGGAGAGGCTGCACGGGGGGCGGCAGGCGCAGTTGCTGGACACCGTCGTGGGGTGTCTGGAGGAACTCCGGGGCACGTATGACGCCGTGATCTGTGAGGGCGCGGGCAGTCCCGCCGAGATCAACCTGCGGCGCACCGACATCGTGAACATGGGCATCGCGCGCGCCGCCCGCTTCCCCGTCCTGGTGGTCGGGGACATCGACCGGGGCGGGGTGTTCGCGTCGTTCTTCGGGACGACGGCGCTGTTGAGCGCGGCCGACCAGGAACTCGTCGCGGGCTACCTGGTGAACAAGTTCCGGGGCGACGTCTCCCTCCTCGAACCCGGGCTCGACATGCTGCACGGGCTCACCGGGCGGCGCACGTTCGGTGTGCTGCCGTTCCAGCACGGGCTCGGCATCGACGAGGAGGACGGCCTGCGGGTGTCCCTGCGGGGCGCCGTCCGCGAGTCCGTGGTGGCCCCGCCGGTCGGCGATGACGTGCTGCGGGTCGCCGTGTGCGCGGTGCCGTTGATGTCCAACTTCACGGACGTGGACGCGCTGGCGGCCGAGCCGGGTGTCGTCGTGCGGTTCGTGGACCGGGCCGAGGAACTCGTCGACGCCGACCTCGTGGTCGTACCGGGCACGCGCGGGACCGTGCGCGCCCTGCGGTGGCTGCGCGAGCGCGGCCTCGCGGACGCGCTGGCGCGCCGTGCCGCCGAGGGCCGCCCGGTGCTCGGGATCTGCGGCGGGTTCCAGGTGCTCGGCGAGCGCATCGAGGACGAGGTGGAGTCGCGGGCCGGGTCCGTCGACGGGCTCGGGCTGCTGCCGGTGCGGGTGCGGTTCGCCCGCGAGAAGACCCTCGCCCGGCCGGTGGGCGCGGCCCTCGGCGAGCCCGTCGAGGGGTACGAGATCCACCATGGCGTGGCCGAAGTCCTGGGCGGGGAGCCCTTCCTGGACGGCTGCCGGGTCGGCGAGGTGTGGGGCACGCACTGGCACGGGTCGCTGGAGAGCGACGCGTTCCGGCGCCGGTTCCTCACCGAGGTCGCCCGCGCGGCCGGGCGCCGCTTCGTCCCCGCACCCGACACCAGCTTCGGGACGCTGCGCGAGGAACAGCTCGACCTGCTCGGCGACCTGATCGAGGAACACGCGGACACGGACGGCCTGTTGGGCCTGATCGAGAACGGCGCGCCGGGCGGGCTTCCGTTCATCGCGCCCGGCGCGCCGTCGTGACCCCCGTCATGAGCATCACCACGCACCACTCGCACCACTCGCACCACTCGCACCACCGCATCAAGGAGGCTCAGTGACCACCCCGTACCCGTTCACCGCTCTCGTCGGCCAGGACGACCTGCGGCTCGCGCTCCTGCTGAACGCCGTCTCGCCCGCCGTGGGCGGTGTGCTCGTACGAGGCGAGAAGGGCACCGCCAAGTCCACCGCCGTGCGCGCGCTCTCGGCGCTGCTTCCCGAGGTGCCGGTCGTCGCCGGGTGCCGTTTCTCCTGCGATCCGAAGGCCGCCGACCCGAACTGCCCGGACGGCCCGCACGAGGTGGGCGGCGCCACCGCGCGGCCCGCGCGGATGGTCGAGCTGCCCGTCGGCGCGTCCGAGGACCGGCTCGTCGGCGCCCTGGACATCGAGCGGGCGCTCGCGGAGGGCGTGAAGGCCTTCGAGCCGGGCCTGCTCGCCGACGCGCACCGCGGCATCCTCTACGTCGACGAGGTCAATCTGCTCCACGACCACCTGGTCGACCTCCTCCTGGACGCGGCCGCGATGGGCGCCTCCTACGTGGAGCGCGAGGGCGTCTCCGTACGGCACGCCGCGCGCTTCCTGCTCGTCGGCACGATGAACCCCGAAGAGGGCGAGCTGCGACCGCAGTTGCTCGACCGGTTCGGGCTCACCGTCGAGGTGGCCGCGTCCCGCGAGACCGACCAGCGCGTGGAGGTCGTACGGCGCAGGCTCGCCTACGACGACGACCCCGAGGGCTTCGCCGGGCGCTGGCACGAGGACGAGGGCGCGCTGCGCGACCGGGTCGTGGCGGCCCGCGCGCTGCTCCCCCAGGTCGTCCTGGGCGACGCGGCGCTCCGGCAGATCGCGGCGACCTGCGCGGCGTTCGAGGTCGACGGGATGCGCGCGGACATCGTGATGGCACGCACGGCGACGGCTCTTGCCGCGTGGGCGGGCCGTACCGACGTGCAGAGCGAGGACGTGCGCCAGGCCGCGCTGCTCGCCCTGCCGCACCGCAGGCGCCGCAACCCCTTCGACGCTCCGGGGCTCGACGAGGACAAGCTCGACGAGACGCTGGAGGAGGCGCGCGAGGACGAGGAGCCGGAGCCTCCGGAGGGCGGCGACGACCCCGACGGCGGCGGCCCGGACGGCGGCCCCGACGGGGGCGGCGGGCAGCCCCCCGCCGAAGGGCCCGACGGCCCCGACTCCCCCTCCCCCGAGCTCCCCGCGCAGAACCAGGGCCAGGGCCCCGACGAGACGACAGCCCCGCAGGAGCAGGAGCAGGAGCAGGAACAGGAGCAGCAGCCGGAGCAGCAGCCCGCCCCGGCCCCCGGCGGCGCCACCGGCGAGCAGCAGGCCGTGCGGGCCGCCGAGCCGTTCCGTACGAAGATGCTGAGCGTGCCCGGCATCGGTGAGGGCGCGGCGGGCCGACGCTCGCGCGCCCGCACCGACCACGGGCGTACGACGGGTTCGCGCCGCCCCCGGGGCGCCCTGACCAAGCTGCACCTGGCGGCCACGGTGCAGGCGGCGGCCCCGCACCAGAAGGCGCGCGGGCGCTCCGGCACCGGGCTCGTCGTGCGCCGTGACGATCTGCGGCAGGCGACGCGGGAGGGGCGCGAGGGCAATCTCGTGCTGTTCGTCGTGGATGCCTCCGGGTCGATGGCGGCGCGGCAGCGGATGAGCGCCGTCAAGGGCGCCGTGCTCTCGCTCCTCCTCGACGCCTACCAGCGGCGCGACAAGGTGGGGCTCGTGACGTTCCGGGGCGCGGGGGCCGAGGTGGCGCTGCCGCCGACGTCGTCGGTGGACGCGGCCGCGGCCCGTCTCGAATCGCTGCCGACCGGTGGCCGCACCCCGCTGGCCGCGGGCCTGCTGAAGGCGCACGACGTGCTGCGGGTCGAGCGGCTGCGGGACGCCGCGCGGCGGCCGCTCGTGGTCGTGGTGACGGACGGGCGGGCGACGGGCGGTGTGGAGCCGGTGGCCCACGCGGGGCGCGCGGCGCGGCTGTTCGCCGCCGACAAGGTCGCCTCGGTGGTCGTCGACTGCGAGTCCGGTTACGTACGCCTGGGCCTCGCGGGACAGTTGGCGGGTGAGCTCGGCGCGAGCGCCGTGACCCTCGACGAGCTGCGGGCCGATTCGATCGCCGGTCTCGTCAAGGACGTACAGACCATGAACTCGCCTTCCAGGAGGGCCGCTTAATGCCGCAGGGACAGCCGAACGTCGTACCGGACGACGGGCTCACGACGCGCCAGCGCCGCAACCGTCCGCTGGTCTTCGTGCACACAGGCATCGGCAAGGGCAAGTCGACCGCCGCGTTCGGGCTCGCGCTTCGCGCCTGGAATCAGGGGTGGCCTGTCGGGGTCTTCCAGTTCGTGAAGTCGGCGAAGTGGAAGGTCGGCGAGGAGAACGCGCTGAAGGTGCTCGGCGCCTCCGGCGAGGGCGGCACGGTCGACTGGCACAAGATGGGCGAGGGCTGGTCGTGGATCCAGCGCGCCCCCGCCGAGGGTGAGCAGACGAACGAGGACAAGGCCCGTGAGGGCTGGGAGCAGGTCAAGCGGGACCTCGCGCAGGAGACGTACAAGCTGTACGTCCTCGACGAGTTCGCCTACCCGATGCACTGGGGCTGGATCGACGTCGAGGAGGTCGTCGAGGTCCTGCGCGAGCGTCCCGGCACCCAGCACGTCGTCATCACCGGCCGCAACGCGCCGCAGCAGCTGATCGACTTCGCCGACCTGGTCACCGATATGTCGAAGGTCAAGCACCCGATGGACGCGGGCCAGAAGGGCCAGAGGGGCATCGAGTGGTAGCTCGCCTCGTCATCGCGGCGCCGTCGTCGGGCAGCGGCAAGACGACCGTCGCGACGGGCCTGATGGCCGCGTTCGCGGCGGCCGGGCTCGCCGTGTCGCCGCACAAGGTCGGTCCCGACTACATCGACCCCGGCTACCACGCGCTCGCGACCGGCCGCCCCGGCCGCAACCTCGACGCGTACCTGTGCGGGCCCGACCTGATCGCGCCGCTGTTCGCGCACGGGGCCGCGGGCTGCGACCTCGCCGTCGTCGAGGGCGTGATGGGGATGTACGACGGGGCCGCGGGGCAGGGCGAACTGGCTTCGACCGCCCACGTCGCGAAGCTGCTGCGGGCGCCGGTGGTGCTGGTCGTCGACGCGTCGTCGCAGTCACGTTCGGTCGCGGCGCTGGTGCACGGCTTCGCGTCCTGGGACCCCGAGGTGCGGATCGCCGGGGTGATCCTGAACAAGGTCGGCTCGGACCGGCACGAGGCGCTGCTGCGCGAGGCGCTCGACGCAACCGGTGTGCCGGTGCTCGGCGTGCTGCGCCGGGCGCCTCAAGTCAGCGCGCCCTCACGGCACTTGGGGCTCGTGCCGGTCGCCGAGCGGCAGCCGGACGCGGTGGAGTCGGTGGCCGCGCTGGCCGCGCAGGTACGGGACGGTTGCGACCTGGACGCTCTTCTCGGGCTCGCGCGCTCGGCGCCTGACTTGCCTGGGGAGGCGTGGTCCGCCGAAACGGGGCTCGGTTCATCACCGGCTACGCCGAGTTCGTCCTCAAGTGCCGGACGGGCTGGAAGCCGCCCCCGTATCGCCGTCGCCGGTGGGGCCGCCTTCACCTTCTCCTACGCCGAGCACGCCGAGCTGCTCACCGCCGCCGGGGCGGAGGTCGTACCGTTCGACCCGCTCCGCGACGAGCAACTCCCCGACGGCACCGCCGGGTTGGTCATCGGGGGCGGTTTCCCCGAGGTGTACGCGCCCGAGCTCTCCGCCAACGAACAGCTCAGGAAGGCCGTCGCCGAACTCGCCCTCTCCGGTGCGCCCGTGGCCGCCGAGTGCGCGGGGCTGCTGTACCTCTCCCGTGAGCTGGACGGCAAGCCGATGTGCGGGGTGCTCGACGCCGAGGCGCGGATGGCGGAGCGGCTGACGCTCGGGTACCGGGAGGCGGTGGCCGTGTCCGACAGCGTGCTCGCCGTCGCGGGCACGCGGATGCGGGGCCACGAGTTCCACCGCACCGCCGTCGAGCCCGGCGCGGGTCCTGCGCCCGCCTGGGGCCTGCACGCGCCCGAGCGGCGCGTCGAGGGCTTCGTCCAGGGCAACGTGCACGCCAGTTACCTGCACACGCACTGGGCGGCGGAGCCGGGCGTCGCACGCCGCTTCGTCGGGAGCTGCGCGCGGTGACCGCACGCGGCGGCTCAGCCCGCGATGCCCACCACGAGCCAGATGAACGCCGCGCCCGCCACCGTGCACAGCAGGGTCGAGCGGGCCGGGTGGTCGTGGTGCGCCTCGGGCAGGATCTCGGCCGCCGCGAGATACAGCAGCGCGCCGCCGAAGAACCCGAGATAGCAGCCGAGCAGTTGCTCCGGAATGGTGAACAGCAGGGTCGACGCGGCGCCCACCACCGGCGCCGCCGCGTCCGCGAACAGCATCGCGAGTGCCTTGCGGCGGGCGTTCCCGTACAGGCTGGTGATCGTGTACGTGTTGAAGCCGTCCGCGAAGTCGTGGGCGACGACGGCAAGGGCCACGGCCACGCCCATGCCCCCGCCGACCTGGAAGGCGGCGCCGATCGCGACGCCGTCCATGACGCTGTGCCCGACCATCGCGGCGGCGGCCGTGAGGCCGACCTGGGGGACGCGGCCGTGCCCGTGCTCGTCGGCGCCGTGCGCGGCCTGGCGGCCCGCGAGGAGGCGTTCGACCAGATGGGCGACGAGGAAGCCCCCCACGAACAGCAGCAACGCCGCCGGAACGCCGAAGACGGGGTCGCCCGCGGCGTCCAGCGCCTCCGGCAGCAGATCGAGGCCGACGACACCGAGCATGAGGCCGCCTGCGAGCCCCAGGACGAGATGGCGCCGGTCGGTGACCCGCTGGGCAGTCCAGCCGCCCACCAGGGTCATGAGAAAGGCGCCGAGCGCCACGAGCACCGCCATGGGCCCTTGCTATCCGATTGACCCCCTGCCGCGCACATCCATCGCCCTCCATCCCCCATCCCCCTCCCTCCCGTACGAAAGGACCCGTCCCATGTCCGGTGCCGGAAAGATGACACCCGCAGAGGACGTCGTTCTCGTCGTCGGCGTCGGCGCCTGTGAGGACGCCCCGGCCCAGGAGGTGCTCGGGCTCATCAGGGACGCGGTCCGCGAGGCCGGCTTCCCCGAGCGGGCGGTCGCGGAGCTCGCGACGGTCGACGTGAAGGGCGAGGAACCGGCGATCGTGCTTGCGGCGGAGCGGCTCGGGGTGCCGCTCGTGACGTACTCGGCACGGGAACTGGCCGGGGTCACGGTGCCCAACCCGACCGCGCGGGCCCGCGCCGCGGTCGGCACGCCGTCCGTGGCGGAGGCGGCGGCGCTGTGCGGCGGCGGCCGGCTCCTCGTTCCCAAGCGCAAGTCGGCGCCCGAAGGACGTCCGCCGATGGCGACGTGCGCGATCGTGGGCCGTCCGCGCGTCACCGCTCCCCCGTCTCCGGCCCACGACCTGCGCCACCACGGGGACGCGGAGGTACGGGACGACGGCGCGGACCTCACCGACCTGGCGGTCAACGTACGGTCCGACACTCCCCCCGCCTGGCTCAAGGAAGTGATCGCCGCGTCCCTCGACGGCCTGGCCGCCTACCCCGACGGGCGGGCGGCACGCGAGGCGGTGGCGGCACGGCACGGCCTCACCCCGGACCGGGTCCTGCTCACCTCCGGCGCGGCAGAGGCCTTCGTCCTGCTCGCACGGGCCCTGAAGGTCCGTCACCCCTACGTCGTGCACCCGCAGTTCACCGAGCCGGAGGCGGCCCTGCGGGACGCCGGGCACGAGGTCGGGCGCGTGCTGCTGCGGGAGGAGGACGGCTTCCGGCTCGATCCCTCCGCGGTGCCGGAGGAGGCCGACCTGGTGGTCGTCGGCAACCCCACCAACCCCACGTCCGTCCTCCATCCCGCGGCATCGGTCGCCGCACTGGCGCGCCCCGGGCGGATCCTGGTGGTGGACGAGGCGTTTATGGACGCGGTGCCGGGCGAACGGGAGGCCCTGGCCCACCGCACGGACGTCCCCGGCCTCGTCGTCCTGCGCAGCCTCACCAAGACGTGGGGCCTCGCGGGGCTGCGGATCGGCTATGTCCTCGCCGCGCCCGACGTCATCGCCGCCCTCGCGCAGGCGCAGCCGCTGTGGCCGGTCTCCTCGCCCGCGCTTGCCGCGGCGCGGGCGTGCGTGGGGCCGCGGGCGCTCGCGGAGGCCGGTCACGCGGCGCACCGGGTCGCCGCGGACCGGGCCCACCTGCTCGCGGGCCTCGCGGAGCTTGCGCCCCTGGGGGTCCGCGCGGTGGGGCCCGCGGAGGGGCCCTTTCTGCTGATACGGGTGCCGGGGGCGGCCGGGGTGCGTGAGCGGCTTCGGGGGCGGGGGTTCGCTGTGCGGCGTGGCGATACGTTTCCTGGCCTGGGGCCTGACTGGGTCCGGGTCGCCGTCCGGGACCGGGGCACGTCGGACCGGTTCCTGGCCGCGCTTGCCCGCGTGTGCGGGTCCGAGCAGGACCGCCGCTCCGCGGCGGAGGCCTCCCACCCACCCACCCGTTTGCCCCGCGACGCACAGCGGGAGTAGGGGCAGGTGGGCGGGACAACCCCGCGGCGTACTGCGGGGCCAGAAGCCAGCCCCGCCCGAGCGCGGCCGCCCGCGTCACCTCACCGGCGGCGTCCCCTCCGCGTCAGCGCCACCGTGCCTCCGCCCGCCGCCAGCAGTGCCAACGCACCGCCCGCCACGTACGGCGTCAGCGAACTGCCGCCGGTTTCCGCCAGGTTGGCCTCCTCCACCCCGCCCTGGGGCTTCGGCTCGGGCTTCGGCTTCGCTCCGTCGTCCTTCGGCGGTGCCGACGCCGGGGTCTCGCAACCCGCCCCGGCCAACCGCACCGTGCCCGTCACCTCCGCGACGTTCAGCTTCAGCGGGTTCACGGACACCGTCAGTTCCAGCGCGGACGCAGCGGCCGTACGTGACGTCACCCGGGTCCTGGAGAGGTCGAGGCGGACCTCGCCGACGCCCGGCACCTTCACCTCGGTCGTTCCTCGGGCGGTCAGCGTGACCTTCTTGCCGAGGACCGTCACCGCGCCGAGCAGATTCGATTCGGCAACGGGCCGCTCGCCCGCCGTGCAGACGGCCTTGGACGTCACCTGGTCGACCTCGACGAGGGAGAGCAGCGGCAGCCCCGGCACGTGCAGCCTGGCCCGCGCGATGTTGCTGTAGCCCTGCGCCGTGCCGCCCCGCACGGTCGCCTTCGCCGTGGCGACGTCCGCGCGCAGCACGCTGAACGGGCGGCCGCCGTCGACTCCGTTCACGTGGGCGGTGAGCGTGGTCTTCGAGGCGCTCGCGGGGGCCCGCACCTCGTTCAGGGCGACCTTGAGCGGGACGTTCAGGGTCTTGTTGAGCAGGGAGACGTTCAGGCCGGTGCGCAGTACGACGGCGTCGGCCCGCCCGCCCCGGTGGCCGTCTCCGCCCGTGGCCTGCGCGGCCCCCGCCCCTGCGAGCGCCGCGGGCCCCGCAGCGAGCGCGGTGACGGCGGCGACGGCGGAGAGGCGGCGTGCGGGCATGCGGAAGGTGTTGCTGTTCAAAGTGGTGGAACCCCCACAAGAGTTACGGGCCACCGGCGGCGTACGCCACAAGGGGACAACACGTGCGCACCGTCCGATGGCGTCGCCCGGATAGGTGAGGGCGACGTCGGAATCTTTACGCACGGAGAGTGAACGGTCAGCAACCTGACGTCAGTTCACCCAAAAGGGCGTTCCCCGTCCCTGCATTCGAATCGCGCGACACACGCGTTCCCCCGCACCACCGGAGCATCCCGCCCGTACCACCGGAGCATCCCGCTCCCCGACTACACCCGCCCCCCGGCCACACCCGCGCCTGGCAGGCGACGGCCGACCCTCACCCCACCACCCGCCCGTTCAGCACCACCCTGCGCGGCGCCGCGAGGACCCGTACGTCCTCCCGGGGGTCCGACGCGTACACCACGAAGTCCGCCGGCGCGCCCTCGGTCAGTCCGGGGCGCCCGAGCCACTCCCGCGCGCCCCACGTCGTCGCCGAGAGCGCGTCAACCGCGGGGATGCCCGCGAGAGTCAGCTCGGCGACCTCAGCGGCCACCAGGCCGTGGGCCAGGGAGCCGCCCGCGTCGGTGCCCGCGTAGATCGGGACGCCCGCGTCGTACGCGGCCCGCACCGTGTCGTAGCGGCGCTCGTGGAGTCGGCGCATATGGGCCGACCAGCGGGGGAACTTCTGCTCGCCGCCCGCGGCCAGGTGCGGGAACGTGGCGATGTTGACCAGCGTCGGGACGATCGCGACGCCGCGCTCCGCGAAGAGCGGGATCGTGTCCTCCGTAAGCCCCGTGGCGTGCTCGATGCAGTCGATGCCCGCCTCGACCAGATCGCGCAGGGAGTCCTCGGCGAAGCAGTGGGCCGTGACGCGGGCGCCCAGGCGGTGGGCCTCCGCGATCGCCGCCCGCACCGCGTCGCGCGGCCAGCACGCCGTCAGGTCACCGGCCTCGCGGTCGATCCAGTCGCCGACGAGCTTGACCCAGCCGTCCCCGCGCCGCGCCTCCCGGGCGACGTACTCCACCAGGTCCTCGGGCTCGATCTCGTGGGCGTAGTTGCGGATGTAGCGCCGGGTGCGCGCGATGTGGCGGCCCGCCCGGATGATCTTGGGGAGGTCCTCGCGGTCGTCGATCCAGCGGGTGTCGGAGGGCGATCCCGCGTCCCGGAGCAGCAGGGCGCCGATCTCGCGGTCGGTGAGCGCCTGCTTCTCCGCGGTGTCGGCGTCGACCGGGCCGTGCGCGTCGAGGCCGACGTGGCAGTGCGCGTCGACCAGGCCGGGCAGGGCCCAGCCGTCGACGGTGCGCATGTCGTCCGCCGCCGCGCCGACGGGGCGGTCGTAGGTCACCCTCCCGCCGACCACCCACAGTTCGTCCCGTACGTCATCGGGCCCGACGAGCACCCGCCCCTTCATGTGCAGCACCGCGTGATCGTTCATGGGCAGCAGCTTAGGAGGCACTCGGAACGCCCGGTACGGGGCCGGTCGGTACGCTCAGTCCGGCAGCCCGAACGAACTCGTGAGCGAAGTGAGCAGTGACGTGAGCAGTACTGTGACGCACCCCTTTCTGGATCTGGCGCCGCTGAGCGCCCAGCACTTCGCCGCCATCGAGGCGCGGGTGGCGGGGCTGCTGGCCACCGAGCAGGACGTCGTGATCATGCAGGGTGAGGCGCTGCTGCCCCTGGAGGGGTGCATCCGGGGCGTGGCGCGGCCGGGCACGACCGCGCTGAACGTGATCACAGGGCCGTACGGCCAGACCTTCGGGAACTGGCTGCGGGACTGCGGCGCGACCGTCATCGACCTCGCCGTGCCGTTCCACACGGCCGTCACCGCCGAGCAGGTGCGCCGGGCTCTCGCCGAGCACCCCGAGATCGACTTCGTCTCGCTGGTGCACGCCGAGGCCGCGACGGGCAACACCAACCCGGTCGCGGAGATCGGCGAGGTCGTGCGCGCGCACGGCGCGCTGTTCATGCTGGACGCGGTCGCCTCGGTGGCCGCGGAGCCGCTGCTGCCGGACGCGTGGGGCGTGGACCTGTGCGTGATCGGTGCGCAGAAGGCGATGGGCGGTCCCGCGGGCGTCTCCGCGGTGTCGGTGAGCGAGCGGGCCTGGCAGCGCATCGCGGCCAATCCGCAGGCGCCGCGCCGTTCCTACCTCTCGCTCCTCGACTGGAAGGAGCGCTGGATCGACGGCGGCCGCAAGGCCCTGCTGCACGCGCCCGCCCAGTTGGAGATGCTCGCGCTCGAGGCGTGCGTGGAGCGCATCGAGACGGAGGGCCTCGACGCTCTGATGGCGCGGCACGCCACCGCCGCGGGCGCCACCCGCGCGGGCGCGCTCGCGTTGGGCGGCGGCTTGGAGCCGTACGTGTACGAGGCCATGGACGCGGCTCCGGTCGCCACCACCCTGCGGGCGCCCTCGGGCGTGGACGCCTCGGACCTCGTCGCGCGGGCGCTCGCCGCGGACCCGGTGCTTCCACTGGTCGCCGGGGGCGGGGCCCTGGCCAAGGAGATGATCCGGGTCAACCACTACGGGCCGGACGCCACCCGTGGCGTGGTGCACGCCTGTCTCGCCGCTCTGGGCGCCGCGATGGGCGAGGCCGGTCTCCCGGTCGACCTGGAGTCGGCCCGCCGCGCGGTGACGGACGCCTGGCGCTGAGCCACGCCGGACGAGGCAGCAGTTCGGAGGACCGTACAGACCACCCCCGGACTGCCGCCTCGTCGACAACCTGTACGAAATCCCTGCGGCCGCCCACCGTCCCGTGGCAACGTGCCTGTCATGAGCACTCTTCCGGACGGCCGCCGCATCCCGCCCCTGACCGCCGACGAACCGGCGATGCTGGCGGGCTGGCTCGATCTGCAGCGGGCCACCCTGGCGCTGAAGTGCGCGGGGCTCGACGACGAGCAGACGCTGCGCACGCCCGTGGAGCCGTCCGGGCTTTCGCTCTTCGGGCTCGTGCAGCATCTCGCCGAGGTGGAGCGGGAGTGGTTCCAGCAGGTGTTCGCCGGGCGTGACGCCAAGCCGCTCTACGAGGGCGAGCCGGGAGGCTTCACCCTGGACCGGACGCGGAGCTTCGCCGAGGTGCTCGGGGTGTGGGAGCGGGAGGTCGCCGTGAGCCGGGAGATCTGTGCGGGGCGCTCGCTCGACGAGACGGGGCGGTTCGACGCGGAGGTGGCGGCTCTCGTGGGCGGCGAGCAGGTCAGCCTGCGCTGGATCCTGATCCATCTGATCGAGGAGTACGCACGGCACAACGGCCACGCGGATCTCCTGCGGGAACGCATCGACGGCGTGACGGGAACGTGAATCGCGCGCGCGTGGACATGAATCGGGCGCGCCTAAAAAGCACTCACCGAACATCATCCGCCAATTCATCCGCGAATTCTCACGAATTCTTTATCAACACAGCATACCGTGTTCTTCTGCCCGCTTTCTCGAGACCTAAACACTAAGATTTCGACAGTACTAATCACCAGAATTCGGACACCTACCGGAGTGGCTGCTTCCGTGTGACGTACTCCACACCGCGCCCGTTTCGCGAAGAATCACCCAGTCAAACACGGACATACCGCCGGAGTTTCATGCGGGCGCGCACCCCCGCGCGATAACATATGAGGCGCGCTGACGTAACCCCTTCCCCCGATGCAATTCCAGAAATTGCTCGGTAAATTCAATCCGCATGACCGCTGCACAAGCCGATCTACCGACCGACCTGCAAGCGAAATTCTTGGAAATGCCTGAGGGGCTGCGACTCGACAGTCCCGCTGTCGCCGACGGCGCCGCCATCTGGCGTATCGCCCGCGACTCCAAGGTGCTTGACCTCAACTCTTCGTACAGCTACCTGCTGTGGTGCCGCGACTTCGCGGCGACCTCCGTGGTGGCCCGGGGCGCCGACGGCGAGCCGGTCGGTTTCATCACCGGCTTCATCCGGCCCGAGCACCCGGACACCCTCCTCGTCTGGCAGGTGGCCGTCGATCACGGACAGCGCGGCCGAGGACTGGCCGGCGCGCTGCTCGACGGGCTGACCGCGAAGGTCGTCGCCGGGCGCGCGCCGCTGACGGTCGAGACGACCATCTCGCCCGGGAACACCGCGTCCGAGCGTCTTTTCCTCTCCTACGCACGGCGCCACGGCGCGTCGGTCGAGCGGAAGACCCTCTTCGACGCGGGTCTTTTCCCGGATGACGGGCATGAGCCCGAGGTGCTCTACCGCATCGGTCCGATCAACCCCTGAGCTTCGCTCCCCCCACACCCGTAACCCCCCACTCCACGCCTTTCCATCTCCCAGGAGATCTGCTGTGACCATCACCCAGCCCGACCTGAGCGTCTTCGAGACCCTGGAGTCGGAGGTGCGCAGCTACTGCCGCGGTTGGCCTACGGTCTTCGACCGCGCGCAGGGCAGCCGCATGTACGACGAGGACGGCCACGAGTACCTCGACTTCTTCGCCGGAGCCGGTTCACTCAACTACGGCCACAACAACCCGGTCCTGAAACGCGCACTGATCGACTACCTGGAGCGCGACAGCATCGTCCACGGTCTCGACATGTCGACGACCGCCAAGCGCGCCTTCCTGGAGTCGTTCCAGAACATCATCCTGCGCCCGCGCGACCTGCCGTACAAGGTCATGTTCCCGGGCCCGACGGGCACCAACGCCGTGGAGTCGGCGCTGAAGCTGGCCCGCAAGGTCAAGGGCCGCGAGTCGATCGTGTCCTTCACGAACGCCTTCCACGGCATGTCGCTCGGCTCGCTCGCGGTGACCGGCAACGCCTTCAAGCGGGCGGGCGCCGGCATCCCGCTGGTGCACGGCACGCCGATGCCGTTCGACAACTACCTCGACGGCCGCACGCCCGACTTCATCTGGTTCGAGCGCCTGCTCGAGGACTCCGGCTCGGGCCTGAACACCCCGGCGGCCGTGATCGTCGAGACGGTCCAGGGCGAGGGCGGCATCAACGTGGCGCGCGCCGAGTGGCTGCGCAAGCTCGCCGACGTGTGCGAGCGCTGGGACATGCTCCTGATCGTCGACGACATCCAGATGGGCTGCGGCCGTACCGGCGCGTTCTTCTCCTTCGAGGAGGCGGGCATCACGCCGGACATCGTGACGGTGTCGAAGTCCATCAGCGGCTACGGCATGCCGATGTCGCTGTGCATGTTCAAGCCGGAACTCGACGTGTGGGAGCCGGGCGAGCACAACGGCACGTTCCGCGGCAACAACCCCGCGTTCGTGACGGCCGCCGCCGCCCTGGAGACCTACTGGACCGACGGCCCGGCGATGGAGAAGCAGACCCGCGCCCGCGGCGAGCAGGTCGAGCAGGCGCTGGCCGCGATCGTCGAGGAGAACCGTTCGGCCATCAAGGAGTGGCGCGGCCGCGGTCTGGTCTGGGGCGTCGAGTTCCTGGACAAGGCCCGCGCGAGCGCCGTGGCGAAGCGGGCCTTCGAACTGGGCCTGCTCATCGAGACTTCCGGCCCCGAGGGCGAGGTCGTCAAGCTCCTTCCGGCGCTGACGATCACCCCCGACGAGCTGGACGAGGGGCTGCGCACGCTGGCCCGCGCGGTCCGCGAGACCGCCTGACCGAAAAGCGACCCGGCAGCCCCCGGCACCGTAAGAGAAAAGGAACCAACTCACCGTGATCGTCCGTTCGTTCAAGGACATAGAAGGCACCGACCGGCATGTGAAGGCTGCTTCGGGCACCTGGGAGAGCAAGCGCATCGTTCTCGCCAAGGAGCGGGTGGGCTTCTCCGTCCACGAGACCATCCTGTACGCGGGTACCGAGACGTCGATGTGGTATGCGAACCACATCGAGGCCGTCGTCTGCACCAAGGGTGAGGCGGAGCTGACCGACGACACGACCGGCGAGAAGTACACGATCACGCCGGGCACCATGTACCTGCTCGACGGGCACGAGAAGCACACGATGCGGATCAAGGAGGACTTCCACTGCATCTGTGTCTTCAACCCGCCCGTCACGGGTCGTGAGGACCACGACGAGAACGGCGTGTACCCGCTGCTCACGGAGCCGGACGCGGACTGACGCCACCTACATCCCGAACAGGGCCGTACGAGAGGAGAGGCAGGCAACACCATGACCACCGCACCCGAACGCACCAGTGACCTGTACCCGACCCGTGGCGCCGAAGAGGTGCTGATCGAGCGCAAGGACCCCGTCGTGTGGTCCGAGCCGGGTACAGCGGGGCCGATGACGGCCGGGGATCTGGCCGGGTTCGAGCGGGACGGTTTCCTGGCGATCGACCAGTTGATCACCCCGGACGAAGTGGGCGTGTACCACGCCGAGCTCGAACGGCTCATGAACGATCCGGCGATGCGCGCGGACGACCGCTCCATCGTCGAGCCGCGCACGCAGGAGATCAGGTCGCTCTTCGAGGTGCACAAGATCAGCGAGCTCTTCGGCAGGCTGGCGGCGGACCCGCGGGTCGTCGGCAGGGCGCGGCAGATCCTCGGCTCGGACGTGTACGTCCACCAGTCGCGGATCAACGTGAAGCCGGGCTTCGGCGCCTCCGGGTTCTACTGGCACTCGGACTTCGAGACCTGGCACGCGGAGGACGGCCTGCCCAACATGCGGACCGTCTCGGTGTCGATCGCGCTGACGAAGAACTACGACACCAACGGCGGCCTCATGATCATGCCGGGGTCGCACCGGACGTTCCTCGGCTGTGCGGGCGCCACGCCGGAGGACAACTACAAGCGGTCGCTGCAGATGCAGGACGCGGGCATCCCGTCGGACGGCACGCTCACGCACCTCGCATCCGACTACGGCATCCGCCTGTTCACCGGTGAGGCCGGCTCGGCCACGTGGTTCGACTGCAACGCCATGCACGGCTCGGGGGACAACATCACCCCGTACCCGCGCAGCAACGTCTTCATCGTGTTCAACAGCGTGGAGAACACGGCGGTGGAGCCGTTCTCCGCGCCGGTGCGGCGGCCCGACTACATCGGGGCGCGGGACTTCACCCCGGTGAAGTGACGCAGTGAAGTGACGCAGTGAAGTGACGTAGTAGGCACGCGAGTTCGGCCCGGCTCCCGGTGGGAGCCGGGCCGTTCGCCGTGGGTCACAGCGCCGCGTAGTCCGTGTAGCCCTTCTCGGTGCCGCCGTAGTAGGTCGCCCGGTCCGGTGTGTTGTACGGGCCTTCGGTGCGAAGGCGGGCCGGCAGGTCGGGGTTGGCGAGGAACAGCGCGCCGAAGGTGATGATGTCCGCGGTGCCGTCCTCGATCAGCGCCAGCGCGTCGGGGCCCGTGGGGCCCTCGCTCCGCGGGTTCAGGACGAACGTGCCGCCGAAGTCCCGCCGCAGCCGTACGGTGAGCTCGCGGACGTCCCCCACCTCCATGACGTGCAGATACGCGAGGTCAAGGGCGGCCAGTTCCTTCGCGAGCGCGGTGTACACCGGCTCCGGGTCGGGTTCGGAGATGCCGTTGGCGGGGTTGCCGGGCGAGACGCGGAAGCCGGTGCGGTGCGCGCCGATCTCCGCGGCGACGGCCGCGGCCGCCTCGACGGCGAAGCGGATGCGGTTCTCGACCGTGCCGCCCCATGCGTCGGTGCGGTGGTTGGAGCCGGGCGCGAGGAACTGGTGGATCAAGTAGCCGTTGGCGCCGTGCAGTTCGACCCCGTCGAAGCCCGCGTCGACGGCGCCGCGCGCGGCGGCGGCGAAGTCGGCGACGGTGGCGCGGATCTCGTCGCCGGTCAGCTCGCGCGGGGTGATGAAGTCCTTCGGGCCTTCGGCGGTGTAGACCTGCCCCTCGGCGGCGACGGGCGAGGGGGCGACGTTGATCAGGCCGTCGGGCAGCAGGACGGGGTGGCCGACGCGGCCCGCGTGCATGAGCTGGGCGAAGATCGTGCCGCCCGCGGCGTGCACGGCGTCGGTGACCTTGCGCCAGGCGGCCACCTGCTCCGCGCTGTGCAGGCCCGGGGTGTCGGGATATCCCTGGCCGACCACAGAGGGCTGGATTCCCTCGGTGACGATCAGCCCGGCGGAGGCGCGCTGGGCGTAGTACTCCGCCGTCAGCTCCGTGGCGACACCCCCCTCACCGGCGCGGCTTCGGGTCATCGGGGCCATGGCGATGCGGTTGCGGAGTGTGCGGCCGGACAGGTCGATGGGGTCGAACGCGGTGCTCATCAGGGACTCCCGGGCTAATTTATGTGGTCGGCCAATTAATTGGCCTTAGGCCACTGTAACCCATTCCTTGGCCGACCAAGGTAAACTTTTCGAAGACGTATCACGCACGACATCCGCGGCCCGGCGCAGCAGCCGGACCGGGCCTGCGACGACCGACAGGAGCCCCAGATGAAGGCCGACACCGCGCAGGCCCCGCCGGCCGACCCCGTCTGTACCCCCGGCGCGTCCGGTGTCGCCGCGGCCGGTCCTGTGAGTCTCACCGTCAGCCGGGTGGCCCGGCTGCACCGCATCGCCGCGGGCAAGGTCCTCAAGGAGCTCGGCCTCTACCCCGGCCAGGAGTTCGTGATGATGCACCTGTGGGAGGCGGGCGCGGTGCGGCAGGCCGAGCTGATCAAGGCGGTCGACCTCGACCCCTCGACGGTCACGAAGATGCTCCAGCGCCTGGAGCAGGCCGGGCACGTACGGCGCCGCCCCGACCCCGCCGACCGCCGTGCGGTACTCGTCGAGGCCAGCGCGGCCAGTTGCGGTCTGCTGGCCCAAGTAGAGCGTGCCTGGGCGGAGTTGGAGGGTCATACGCTGGCCGGTCTGGACGAGGGTGAACGCGCGGACCTCGCCAGGCTGCTCGCCAAGGTTGAGACGAACCTCTGCAAGGAGACCGAGGACTGCCCGGAGCGCAAGGGTCGTCCGTAGGGCGTGCCCCCGGCCCTACAGCCACGCCAGCGAGGCCGCCCGGGTCAGCACGCGCCGGGCCGCGGCGGCGTCGCCCGACATGCCGCGCGGCACCTGGTCCGGCGTGCGCCTGCCGCCCACCAGCAGACAGAAGTCGACGGGGTCGAGGACGAGTTCGGCCCGTACCGGGTCGTCCGCGCTGCCGAGCACCCATTCGGTCTCGCCGCCCTCCCCCGAGACGGTGAGCGCGACGGGCGCCGCCCGCGGGCCGAGGGCGGGACCGAGCAGCCGGACGGCAAGGCGTACGAGCTGCCACAGGTGCGGGGGCGGCGGCGGGGGCACGACACGGTCGAGCGCGCCGCCGATGTCGTCGGCGTGCACCCAGGTCTCGAAGGCCCGCGCCAGGAAGTGGTCGGCGACGGGCAGCCGCATCCCCGCGACGTCTGTGGCGCGGGCGGCCCGTTCGGCGTCGTGGGCGGCCCGGGACGAGAGCAGCCCGGCGGCCTGCGCCCGCCACGCGGAGACGGTCTGGGCGGGGGTGCGGGCCCGCTCGCGACGGATCACCTCGCGGGTCCGCGCCTCCCACGCCGTACGCCACGGTGTGCCGTCCGGTGTGCGGGAGACCGGCGCCCGCGCGTGCGGGCCCGCTCCCACGTGCCGGGCGAGCGGTTCGTCGGCGGCGATGAGATGGGCGACGGTGTCGTGCACGTCCCAGTCGTGCACGACCGGCGTGCCCCAGGGGCCGCGCTCGTCCAGCTCCGCGAGCAGCGCCTGCAGTCCGGCGACCGCCGCGGCGTAGGGCGCCGCGTGCGGGGCGGTGCGCAGGGCGGGGGCGCGGGTCCGCAGGGCCAGCGAGAGGCCGTGCTCCGCGGGGGGCGCGGACGGCGCGGGGTCGGGCACGGCGGGGCCGTCCAGGTGGCGCACCGTGGCCCGCAGCCGGGCGGCCTCCGCGGTACAGGGCCCGCACTCGCGGAGGTGTCGGCCGACCTCGGCCTCGTCGCCCGGCATCAGGGCGTGCACGGCCCAGGCGCCGAGCAGGTCACGTACCGTCTCGTGGTCGGTCGTCATGGGCGTTCACCTCGCAGGGGTGGGTCCGCGAGGGTCTCGGCCAGGGTGCGCAGGGCCGTCCTCAGGCGGGTCTTGGCGGTGCCTTCGGGGATGCCGAGTTCGACGGCGGTCTGCCGGTAGGTGCGGCCCGCGAAGTAGGCCAGGTGCACCACCTGTTGCTGGGGCAGCGGGAGCCGGGCGACGGCGGAGTGCAGGAGGAGGGAGCGCTCCTGCTCCAGTATCGCCTCGTCCGGGGCGGGCGCCGGTGCCGGGGCCGCCCGCAGGGCCGCTTCGTCGGCGTGCACGGCCTTGCGGTGGCGTTCCTCGCCGCGCACCCAGTCCACGGCGCGCCGGTGGGCGAGCATCGAGAGCCAGCTGCGCAGGCTGCCCCGGCGTACGTCGAAGGCGTAGGGCCTGCTCCACAGGTGGGCGAAGACCTCCTGCGCCACGTCCTCGGCGGCGGTGTGGTCACGGGTGACGCGCGTCGCGACGCGGCGGACGAGCGGGCCGTACGCGGCGTAGGCCTCGGCGAGGGCCGCCTCCTCGCCGTAGACGAGGCGCCGGTGCAGTCCCGCGTCGGCGGGGGGTCTGCCGGGTCCGGCCCGCAGGTCCGACGTGCTCGGCTCCTCGAAGGACGGCTCCATCGGCACCACCACCTCGCGCGGGCCACCTCGTTGCGCCAAGCCTGGCGCCCCGGGGCCCGTCGCGCCAGGCTTCAGCCGGACAGGACGTCGAGGAGCCGGTCCACGTCCGCCTCCGTGTTGTACAGATGGAACGTCGCCCGCAGGAGTCCCGCCCGTGCCGAGGTGAGGATGCCCGCACGGGCCAGCTCGGGGGCGCGCTCCGCCAGTCCGGGCACCGAGACGATGGGGGTGGTACCCGGCACCGGGGCGTGGCCGAGATGCGCGAGTCCGGCGCGGTAGCGGGCGGCGAGTGCCGTGTCGTGGGCGTGGATCGCGCCGATGCCCGTCTCCTCGACGAGGGTGAGCGCCGCGGCGGCGCCGTGGTAGGCGAGGAAGGGTGCGGGCTCGTCGAACCGGCGGGCGTCCGGGGCGAGTTCGGTGAGCGGGCCGTAGGTGGAGTGCCAGCCGTCCGCCGACGCGAGCCAGCCGCCGTGCAGTGGCACGAGGGATTCCTGCGTCTCCTCGCGCACCGTCAGGAACGACACTCCGCGCGGGCAGAGCAGCCATTTGAAGGCCCCGGTCACGGTGTAGTCGTAGGCGCCCGCGTCGACGGGCAGCCAGCCCACCGCCTGGGTCGCGTCGAGCAGCGTGCGCGCGCCGTGGGCCGCCGCCGCGGCGCGGATGGCCGCGAGGTCGGCGGTGCGGCCGTCGGCGGACTGGACACAGGAGAAGGAGACGAGCGCGGTCGTCGGCGCCATCGCCTCGGCGAGCCCGTCCAGCGGCGCGTACCGCACCTTCAGGTCGCCGCGGACCACGAAGGGGTTCACGATCGACGCGAACTCGCCCTCGGGCAGCAGGACTTCGGACCCGGCGGGCAGGGAGGCGGCGATCAGCCCCGCGTGCACGGCGACGGAGGTGCCGACGGCCACCCGGCCGGGTGCCACCGAGACGAGCCGGGCGAAGGCGGCCCGGACCGCGTCCACCACCTCGAAGTCGCCGGGGCCGCCCGCCCGTCCCGCGCCGTTCTCGGCGGCGAGCGCGCAGACCGCCTCGATGGCGCGGCGGGGCAGCAGACCGCAGACGGCGGTGTTCAGGTAGGTCGACGCGGGCGCGAACTCGGTGCCGCCGCCTATCGCGCCATTGATCCCCATGGACTCCATGGGGATCAACCTATGCGGCGGTTCAGGCCTGCGGAACCGCGCATCCGTCGGGCCCGCAGGCGTCGCCGCCTTCGGTGTGGGCGAGGGTGGTCAGCGGCGCGCGGTCGCCCCACGCCTGCTCCAGGGCCTGGGTGAAGACCTCGGCGGGCTGGGCGCCGGAGATGCCGTACTTGCGGTCGAGGACGAAGAACGGCACGCCGTTGGCGCCCAGCTCGGCGGCCTCGCGCTCGTCGGCGCGGACGTCATCGGCGTACCGCTCGGGGTCGGCGAGGACGGCCCGCACGTCGCCCTCGTCAAGACCCGCCTCGACGGCGAGCTCCACGACGCGCGCCTCGTCCGCGAAGACGGACCGCTCCTCGGCGAAGTTCGCGCGGTACAGCAGGCCGATCAGCTCGTCCTGCCTGCCCTGCTCCGCGGCGAAGTGCAGGAGGCGGTGCATGTCGAAGGTGTTGCCGTGGTCGCGGCCCTCGGTGCGGTAGTCGAGGCCTTCGGCGGCGGCGTTCTCCCCGAGCCGCCGCTCGCCCTCGCGGGCCTGCTCCTCGCTCATGCCGTACTTCTGCATGAGCATCGGCAGCACGAGCCCGGTCTCGCCCTTGGCGCGAGAGGGGTCCAGCTCGAAGGAGCGGTGCACGACCTCGACGCCGTCGCGGTGCGGGAAGGCGGCGAGCGCCTTCTCGAAGCGGGCCTTGCCCACGTAGCACCAGGGGCAGGCGATGTCGCTCCAGATCTCGACGCGCATGTGTGTGGCTCTCTTCAGGTCGTACGTGGGGTGGACGCGGAGGCGGCCTCCGCTCCCGACGTCAACACCCGCGTGATGCGTCGCATTCCTCCGGCCCGCGAGAGGGCGTCGACGGCCCGTCGTCCCCCGCCCCGAACCTCCCTGTGTTCCCCCTGATCCAGGTGCGCAGGTGGGCCAGGGGCTCCAGAGCGCCGCGGCCCAGGTCGGTCAGTTCGTATTCGACGCGGGGCGGGACCTCCGCGTAGACCGTGCGCCGGACCAGTCCGTGGTCCTCCAGGCGGCGCAGGGTCTGGGTGAGCACCTTGGGGCTCACCCCCTCCAGCTTCCGGCGCAGCTCGCCGAAGCGGCGCGGGCCGTCCTCCAGGGCGGTGATCGCCAGGCCCGTCCACTTGTTGACGAGCAGCTCGAAGATCGCGCGGCCGGGGCAGAGCAAGCCGTAGATGTCGTGGCGGGTGTGGTGCTCGCCGAGGTCCTGACCAGTCATGGTTTCCAAAATATAGTTGGGGCCCTTGCGGGTGATCAGGGGGTCCCTCCTACCGTCCCGGCCATGGTTCCCTTCACCGCTCCCGCCCCCTCCCCCCTCCGCGTCGGCCTCGTCGGACTCTCCGCCCGCGGCGGCTGGGCGCCCCACTCCCACCTCCCCGCGCTGACCCGCCTCAAGGGCTACGAGCTGCGCGCCCTGGCCGCCTCCGGCGAGGCCTCCGCGCGGGCCGCGGGTGAGAAGTACGGCGTGCCGCTGGCCTTCGGCTCGGCCGCGGAGCTCGTCCGCAGCGACGAGGTCGACCTCGTCGTGGTGAGCGTGCGGGTGCCGCTGCACCGCGAGGTGATCCTCGCCGCCCTCGGCGCGGGCAAGGCCGTGCTGTCCGAGTGGCCGCTCGGCAACGGCCTCACGGAGGCCGAGGAGCTGGCGGCGGCCGCCGACCGGGCGGGGGTGCGGACGTTCGCGGGGCTACAGGCCCGCTCCGCGCCCGCGGTGCGGTTCCTCCGCGATCTCGTCGCCGACGGCTACGTCGGGGAGGTCCTTTCGAGCAGTGTCGTCGCGTCGGGACGGCGCTGGGGCCCGACGTTCGAGCCGTCCGGGGAGTACCTCCTTGACAGGCGGAACGGCGGCACCATGCTGACGATCCCCTTCGGCCACACGATCGACGCCGTCGCCCTGGTGCTCGGCGAGTTCACCGAGGTCTCGGCGACCCTGGCGACCCGGCGGCCGGTCGTGCGCGAGGAGGGCACGGGGCGCCCCGCGGCCATGACCGTCGACGACCAGATCGCGGTGAGCGGCAGGGTCGGCTCGGGCGCCGTCGCCTCCCTGCACTTCAGGGCCGGGCTGTCCCGGGGCACCGACTTCCACTGGGAGATCAACGGCACCGAGGGAGACGTCGTGGTCAGCGGCGGCTCCGGGCACCTCCAGCAGGCCTCGCTCACCCTCCGCGGCGGGCGCGGCACGGACCAGTCGCTCACCGAACTCCCCGTGCCCGCACGCTACTTCGACGTACCGGAGATCGCTGAGCTGCGCGGGCTGCCCGCGTACAACGTGGCGGCGCAGTACGCGCGGGTCCGCGCCGACCTCACCGAAGGCACCGCGCACGCACCCGACTTCGCGCACGCGGCGCGGCGCCAGCGGCTGCTCGACGCCATCGAGCGGTCGGCCGCCACCGGCCGCCGCGTCACCCTCTGAAAAGACCTCTACGAACCGTCCCGCAGCCCCTTCGGCCAGCTGGGGCGGAACTCGATGCGGTCGTACGTCACCACGCAGCCCTCGCCCACCGGTGACTGCGCCAGGAAGCCGACCAGCGCGGCGCTCGCCGACTCCTCGTCGCCGAGCGAGAAGATCCGCACGAAGGTCCACCGCTCGCCGTCCGTCGAGGCGTGGAACGCGAACGCCGACCCCGTACGGCTGATGCGCAGCCAGGCGCTGCTGCCGTCCACCACGAAGGCGTTGGCGTCGTCGGAGTGGCCGCGGGTGACGACCGTGCAGATCGTCGGCTCGTCCGGGGAGCGCTCCAGGCAGAGCTTGGCCCACTCCCGCTCGCCCACGTGCAGGTACAGCACGCCCGCGTCGAAGGCGGCGGCGAAGCCGACCGTGACGCGGGCGATCAGCTGGAAGTCGCCCTCGGGGGCCCCGAGGAGGCGCGGCGCGTCGGACGCGGGCTCCAGCGCCTCGCCCGTCGGGGGCACGAAGCGGTCCTGGCGGGCGCCCGCCCAGCCGGTGAGCACGCCGTCCTCGTGGGACCAGTGGCCGTCGGGGCCGTATGTGCGCAGCGGGAAGGGCAGTTCGGGCAGGGTGACGTCCATGGCCTCAGTGTTCCAGGCGTCCGTCGATGCGGCGCGGCAGCCCGAGCGGGTTGCCGTCGCGCAGCTCCGGCGGGAGCAGCGCCTCGGGAGTGCTCTGGTACGCGACGGGCCGCAGCCAGCGCTCGACGGCCGTGCCGCCCACGGACGTCGAGGTCGACGTCGTCGCGGGGTAGGGGCCGCCGTGGTGCTGGGCCGGGGCGACGGCGACGCCGGTGGGCCAGCCGTCGACGAGGACGCGCCCGGCGAGCGGCGTGAGCTCGGCGAGCAGCTCCGCGCCCCGGCCGCTCTCCCCCGCCGCCTCGTCCGAGGACAGCTGCACGGTGGCGGTGAGGTTGCCGGGCAGCCGGGAGAGTACGGCGGTGATCTCCGCGGCGTCGGCGTAGCGCGCGACGACGGTGACCGGGCCGAAGCACTCCTCCAGGAGCAGGTCGTGGGCGCCTTCCCGGGCGAGGCGCGCGGCCGGGACGGTCAGGAACCCCGCGCTGACGGTGTGCTCGCCGCCCGCGCCGGGGGTCACCGGGGCCTCGACGTCGGGGAGTTCGGCGCGCTCGCGCACCCCGGCGACGAAGTTGTCCCGCATCCGGTGGTCGAGGAGCACCCCGGACCCGGTGTTGCTGACCGCGTCGGTCAGGGACTTCACGAGCTGGTCGCCGCCCGATCCCTCGGGGGCCAGGACCAGGCCCGGCTTGACGCAGAACTGGCCGACGCCCAGCGTCATGGAGCCCGCGAGTCCGGCGCCGATCTGCTCGCCGCGCTCGGCGGCCGCGGCCTCGGTGACCACGACGGGGTTGAGGGAGCCGAGCTCGCCGTGGAAGGGGATCGGCACGGGCCGGGCCGCGGCGGCGTCGAAGAGGGCGCGTCCGCCGCGGATGGAGCCGGTGAAACCGGCGCCTGCGACCAGCGGGTGCCCGACGAGTCCGACGCCCGCGTCGAAGCCGTGCACGAGGCCGAGGACACCCTCGGGGATGGAGTGCCGGGCGGCGGCCCTGCGCAGCACGGAGGCGACCAGCTCGGAGGTGCCCGGGTGGTCGGGGTGGGCCTTGACGACCACGGGGCAGCCCGCGGCGAGCGCGCTCGCGGTGTCGCCACCGGGCACGGAGAAGGCGAAGGGGAAGTTGGAGGCGGAGTAGACCGCGACGACGCCGAGCGGGATCTTGTAGCGGCGCAGGTCGGGGACGGGCGGGGTCGCCGAGGCGTCGGGGTGGTCGATCACGATGCCGAGGAAGGCGCCCTCGTCGACGATGTCCGCGAAGGAGCGCAACTGGTAGCAGGTGCGGGCGAGTTCGCCGGTGAGGCGGACCGGGCCGAGCGCGGTCTCCGCGTCGGCGGCCTCCACGAGGTGGTCCTTCGCCTCTTCGAGGAGCTCCGCCGCGGTGCGCAGGAAGGCGGCGCGGACCGCGCGGTCGGCCAGTGCGGGCGCGGCGTCCCGGGCGGCGCGGACCGTCAGGTCGACCTCCTCGGCCGTGGCTTCCACCGCAACCTGCTCGCGCTGCTTCCCGGTTCGGGGGTCGACACTCCAGACTGGTGCTGCTGCCACCGCGAATTCCCTTTCCAGAGGTACTGCCAGGGCCGTACGGATCGTATGAGGGGTCTTGCCGGAGGTATGCCACTCACCAGGGCCGTTCGATATGCTGAACGCTGTCTTCGTCGGTGAATGTACGGGGACTCGGAGACTATTTCTCGGCGTTCAAAGGGGTCAAGGGCGATGTCGGCTGGCGAGACCGGAGGCGGTGCGCAGGTCAAGTCCGCGGTGCGGACGGTGGAATTGCTCGAGTACTTCGCGGGCCGCCCCGGAATGCACTCGCTCGCCGCAGTCCAGGAGGCCGTCGGCTATCCCAAGTCGAGCCTCTACATGCTGCTGCGCACCCTGGTCGAGCTCGGCTGGGTCGAGACGGACGCGACCGGCACGCGGTACGGGATCGGGGTCCGGGCCCTGCTCGTCGGCACGTCGTACATCGACGGCGACGAGGTCGTGGCCGCCGCCCGGCCGACCCTGGACCGGCTCTCCGACGACACCACGGAGACCATCCACCTCGCGCGGCTCGACGGCACGAACGTCGTCTACCTCGCCACCCGCCAGTCGCAGCACTACCTGCGGCCCTTCACCCGGGTGGGCCGCCGCCTGCCCGCGCACTCCACGTCGCTCGGCAAGGCGCTGCTCGCCACCCACACCGACGAGCAGGTCCGCAAGCTGCTCCCGGAGACACTGCCCGCGCTCACCGAGCACACCATCACCGACCGCGAGAAGCTCATCGAGGAGCTGCACGCGGTGCGCGAGCAGGGCTTCGCGGTGGACCGCGAGGAGAACACGCTGGGCCTTCGCTGCTTCGGCGTCGCCATTCCCTACCGCACGCCCGCGCGCGACGCGATCAGCTGCTCGGTGCCGGTGGCGCGGCTCACGCCCGCGCACGAGCAGATGGTCAAGGACGCCCTCTTCGACGCGCGCGACCGGCTGACACTGGCAACTCGTAGGCTCTGAAGCATGGATGTCAGCCTGCGCGAAGTACATGACAGCGATCTGCCCGTCTTCTTCCGGCAGATGAACGATCCCGAGTCCCACCACATGGCGGCCTTCACCCCCGAGGACCCCGCCGACCGCGACCGTTTCGACGCCCTCTGGACGAAGATGCGCTCCGCCGCGGACACCGATGTGCGCACGGTCCTCGCCGACGGGGACGTGGTGGGAAGCGCCGGGGTGTACGGGACACCGGGCGAGCGCGAGGTCACGTACTGGATCGACCGCGCGTACTGGGGGCGCGGCCTGGCCACAGCGGCCCTGCGCGGCCTCCTGGAGCTGGAGCGGGACCGGCCGCTCTACGCCCGCGCGGCGGCGGACAACGCGGGCTCCATCCGGGTCCTGGAGAAGTGCGGGTTCCGTGTCTCGGCCACCGAGCGGGGGTACGCCCCGGCGCGCGGGGCGGAGATCGACGAGGTCGTCCTCGTCCTGCACAGCGGCTCCGTATGAGGAGTTCCTGAGAAAACAGCCGTAAGCGCACCAGAAGGGAACGAATCCCTCCCCTCCGCTCGTCTTCCCACGGGATGAACAAGACGATCAGGCGGGCCTCGGTCTTCGCGCTGCTGCTCGTGCTCGCCCTGCTGATGCGGGCGACATGGGTGCAGTTCCACGACTCGACGGCGCTCGCGGACGACAAGCACAACCGGCGCAACGCGATCGAGCAGTACGCGAACCCGCTGGGCGACATCATCGTGGGCGGTGAGGCCATCACCGGCTCCGAGCGGACGACAGGATCAGATCTCGCGTACAAACGCACGTACAAGAACGGCGACCTCTACTCACCCGTCACGGGCTACAGCTCCCAGGTCTTCGGCGCCACTCAGCTCGAAGGCATCTACAAGGACCTGCTCGACGGCACCGACAACCGCCTGAAGACGCCCCTCGACACGCTCACCAACAAGCGTGCCGACCCCGGTGACGTCGTGACGACGATCGACCCGGCGGTGCAGAAGGCCGGGTACAAGGCGCTGGGCGACACCAAGGGCGCCGCAGTGGCCATCGACCCCGAGAGCGGCAAGATCCTCGGCATGGTCTCGACGCCGTCGTACGACCCGTCGAAGATCAGCGGTTCCACCGACTCCGAGGCGTGGCAGAAGCTGACCACCGACAAGGAGAAGCCGATGGTCAACCGCGCGATGCGCCAGCCGCTCCCGCCCGGCTCGACCTTCAAGCTGGTCGTCGCGGCGGCGGCCCTTGAGGACGGTCTCTACGACTCGGTGGACGCGAGGACGAGCAGCCCGAACCCGTACAGGCTGCCCGGCACAAGCCAGGACCTCAACAACGAGAACCGGTCGGCCCCTTGCGAGAACGCGAACATCCGCACGGCGCTGCAGTACTCCTGCAACAACGTCTTCGCGAAGATGGCCGTCGACCTGGGCCAGGACAAGGTCAAGGACATGGCGGACAAGTTGGGCTTCAACACCGACAAGCTGGACGTCCCGGTGCGCGCGTCCAAGAGCGTCTACCCGTCCGGCATGGACAAGGCGCAGACGGGCCTCAGCGGCATCGGCCAGTTCGACGTGACGGCGACGCCGCTGCAGATGTCGATGGTGTCGGCGGCCATCGCCAACGGCGGCGAGCTCGCGAAGCCGCACATGGTCTCCCAGATCAGCGACTCCGGCGGCGACGTCCTGGAGAAGTACGACGACAACGAGTCCCAGAGCGTCATGGACAAGTCCACCGCCGAGGGCCTGCAGTCCGCGATGCAGACGGTCGTCGAGAAGGGCACCGGTTCGAACGCGAAGATCGCCGGAGCGACGGTCGGCGGCAAGACGGGCACGGCCCAGCACGGCGAGAAGAACAGCAAAACGCCGTACGCCTGGTTCACGTCGTACGCCAAGGGCAGCGACGGCAAGCAGGTGGCGGTCGCGGTGATGATCGAGTCGTCGAGCGCGGCCCGCGACGAGGTCAGCGGCAACGGCCTTGCGGCCCCGATCGCGAAGGCGATGATGTCGGCGGCGCTGAAGTCCTGACGCGCGCTCTTCACGCCTGACGAGCGCGCTGCACGCCTGACGCACGCATCGCACGCCTGACGACCCCCGAGGCGTCGCCCCGACCCGCCCTCCCCCGGGTCAGGGGCGGCGCCCGCGCCGCATCTGCAGGGCCCACACCACGGCCGCGACCGCTCCCGCCCCGGCGAGCAGCCCCACCACGAAGCCGATGCCCGAGTTCGCGTCTCCGTCGTCGACGGCCACCGCGACGCCTGCCGCGACCGCCGCGACGGTGAGCACGGCGAGCAGCGCGTAGAACTTGCCGCTGAAGAAGCTGGTCCGCTCCGGCACCGGCGGCGGCGACGCCACCCGGGCCGCGGGCCCGAGGCTCGCCGCGCGCGGGCGCTTGAACCACGCGTAGATCACCCAGGTCCCGCACGCCTCCCAGCCGTCGGGCGCGAGCCGCTCGTCGAGGCCCTCGCGCCCGCGCGTGACCAGCTCGCGCCGGTACTCCCAGCGCTGCGGCTGCGCCAGGTCGCGGTGGCTCACGAAGCGCCCGACGGCGTCGACCCGCTCGACCTCCCAGCCCTCGTCGCCGAAGCGGTTCAGGAGCTCCTCGTCGACGTAGGTGTCGGCGGTCCAGCGCCAGGTCTCCACCGTCTCGTCCGGCGCCGCCGGTGCCCGCTCCCCCGCGGTGGGCACCAGCTGCCGGGCGAACTCGTCCGCCGGGCCGAACTCGGCCTCCGCGTCCTCGGTCCCGGCCTCCTCCAGGTGGGCGGCGAGGTCCGTGACGGTCGCCTCGACGCGGTCGGCGGGCAGGCCGTGCGCCCGCAGCAGCTCGGCGAGGCCGATGAGGTAACCGTCGTTCTCGTACCGCGTGTTCATCGTGGGGTCACTCCCGCCTTCGCGAGGACGTCGCGTACGGATCCGTCGAAGGCGAGCCAGAGGCCGCCCTGTTCGCCGAGGGTCTCGCGGCCGGCGTCGGTGAGTTGGTAGTAGCGGCGGCCCGGCCCCTTCTCGGTCGCGCGGAACTCCGCGGAGACCAGTCCCGCCTCCTCCAGGCGGTTCAGTACGGGGTAGAGCGTGCCGCCCTTGATCTGGCCGAAGCCGGCGGCGTCGAGCAGCTTGGCGATCTCGTAGCCGTAGCTCTCGCCGTCGGTGAGACCGGCGAGCACGAGGAGGTCGAGTACGCCCTTGAACCAGCTGGCGCGGCGGTCGGTCACTTCACTCTGCCTTTCGGAGGGCGGGCCTCTCAGACGGCGGGCCTTTGGACGGCGGGCACGGCGTGCGGCTTGTCCGGCGCGGGCAGCGTCAGATCGCGTACGGAGAGGGCGATGTGCACGGCGACGGGGAGCAGCAGGCTGCCCGTCCCGAGGTAGAGGCCGGTGAGCACCGCGCCGAAGAGCGCGAAGCCGAGGACGCCCCGGCGGCCCTGGTAGAACCCGGCGACCGCGTAGACGAGGACGGAGAGGGCGGCCGCCGCGTAGAGGTCGAGCCCGAGGGCGCCGACGCCGAAGGCGATGAGGAGGCCGCGGTAGACCAGTTCGGAGCAGAGGCCGTCGCTGACGGCGACGGCGACGGCGAGCCTGCGCTCCTCCGCGGTGCGCGGCAGCATCGCCTCGATGGCGGCGAGCCCCGGCACGTTCTTGCCCTGCCGTGCGAGGTCGTGGAAGTTGCGTCCGGAAGCCACGGCGACCGCGGTGCAGACGAGGATTCCGGCGACGGCGTAAATGGGCCGCTCGGGCAGGGCCAGGCCGAGGTCGGCGGCGTCCGTGCCGGGCGAGAGCAGCAGCGCCACGACGGCGAGGGCGGCGAAGGCCCAGGTGAGGGCGAGCAGGAGGCCGAAGTAGCGGACGAGGGCGCGGGGTTCGGTGTCCCTGCGGCGGGCCAGCGAGCCGTACACCCGGCGGCCGGTCCAGGGCTCGCCGAGCAGCAGGTAGGCGGCGAGGGTGGCGGTGACGGCGGTCGATGCCGTCGAGAAGTCCGGCGAGATGGTCATGGGATCCCCGTTTCCCGAAGGGGCCGCGCGGCGCGTGCGATGGGGCGCACGCCGCGCGGTCCCCGAGCGTCTGAGCTACCTAGACCGTATGGCGACCTAGTCAGGAATGCAACCTATCCTGCTCACCCCGCGTAGCCGGCTCAGCCCACGTAGTACGTCGGGTTGGGGAGCTTGTACGTCTTGTCGGCGTAGCCGCCCGCGAGGTCGGACGTCTGGTCACCGAAGCTGCCGACGATGTTGTAGCCGGTCGACTCGATGTACTTGCGGGTGCCTTCCTTGAACTGGACGGTGGTGCAGTTCCAGGCGGTGGCCGTCGCGCAGTTCTTGAGGTACGCGGGCGGGTTCGCCTTGTCCTTGGTGAACACGTGCGTACGGTCGAGCGCGGTGCCGTAGCCCGCCCTGGCGAGGTTGGTCACGGCGCCCTCGCGCAGCGGCTCGGCGAGCCCGGTGAGGAAGAAGACCTCGACGCCCTTGCGCTTGGCGTACTTCACCAGCTGGGGCATGCCGAAGACCGCGGGGCGCTTGGCCTCGTTGACGTAGGCGTTCCAACTGCCGTTGTTGTACGTGTAGTTCGTCGACTTCTCGTAGTCGAGGCTGAGCAGCGCGGTGTCGTCGACGTCGAGGACGATCGCCGGCTTCTTGCCGTGCCGGGTGTGGTGCGCGGCCTTCTTGATGTCCTTCTTCGCCTTGGCCTGGATGCGGGCCAGATCCTTGGCGTACGGGCTGTCGGGCGAGGACTTCCACACGCCGTCGGCGTCCTTGGCGGCGCCGTAGTAGGCATCGATCTCGCCGACGAGGAGGCCTATGTTGTGGGGCTCCTTGGTGGGGCGCGCCTCGGCCTGGTCCGCGCTGGCGGCACCGGTGGCGTAGAGGGCGGCTCCGGCGACGGTGCAGGCGGTGGCCAGGCCGGCCACGCGTAGGGACTTCCGCATGTATTGCGTCTCCGCATCAGGGTTCGGGCAGGTCAAGGACTGTCTACGCGCATCAACCCGGATGTGGGGAGGGGGCGGAGTGACCCTTTACCTGATCCATACCTGCGGGGCGCGTCAGCCCTTCGGCCGCCAGCCCGGGTCGCGGCCGCTCAGGCCGATCACCCGGTCGAGCAGCGGCGCGCCGACCGGCACGGGCACCGGCGTCCCGAACAGACCGGCCCCGTCCGCGGGGTCCGCCGCGGAGTCCGCCGCGGGGTCCGCCTGCGCCGCGGGGCTCAGCAGGGCCCGCGCACCCTCCAGGCTCGCCTCGTCCGGCGCGTACTCCTGCCCCGTGGCGCGCGCCAGGTCCCAGCCGTGGACGACGAGTTCGTCGAGCGCGACGAGCCCCGCGACCTCGCCCGGCAGGTCGATGCCGCCCGCGCGGGTCATGCCCTGCCAGGCCGCCGGGTCGCGCCACGCCCCGGCCATGCCGTCGAGCGCCTTGGGCAGCTCCTCGCGCCAGCCGGGGCCGACGTCGGGCAGGACGCTGCCGGGGTTCCGGTCGAGGGCGGGGTTCCGGTCGAGGGCGGGCCCGAATTCCTTGCGGGCGGCCTCCTCGAAGGCACCGGCGAGGCCGAGGACATGGCCGAGGAGTTGGCGTACGGCGTAGTCGGGACAGGGCGTGGGCGCCGCGAGCTGCTCGTCCGTGACGTGCGCGGCGATCCGGGCCATGAGGCGGGCCTGCGGGCCGAGGTCGGGAACGGCATCGTCGGCGGAGCGGGTAGCCCCTGCGTTGCTGGTGGTGGGGCTGGTGTCGGTCATGGGGACTCCCTGCTGCGTCCTGCGTACGGGGCATGGGCGGACGGCCCGGTCCGGCCCGAGGCATAAGGCGGCCGTCTCGGTACCTCTCCCCTGTAGACCCGCCCCGCCCCGCGAACTCATCGCCGTCGCCCTAGGGAAAGCGCCCGATACCGCCATCGGGGCCTTAGAAGCCAGCATCACCAGGCATGACATCGATGACCGGGCGCGTCCTGCGGGACCGCAACGCCGGGCTGTACCTCGGGGCGGTGGTGGTCTCCGGCTTCGGGAGCTCCGCGCTGTGGCTGGCCTCCGGGATCTGGGTGAAAGAGCTGACCGGGTCCGACGGACTCGCCGCGCTCTGCCAGTTCGCGCTCTGGGCGCCCACCCTCACCGGCCCCCTGCTCGGCACGCTCGCCGACCGCACCCGCCGCAGACCGCTCCTCGTGGCCGCCAATCTCGCCCTCGGCGCCCTGCTCCTGTCCCTCTTCGCCGTCGACACCGCGGGACGGCTGTGGATCCTCTTCGCCGTCCTGGTGCTGTACGGGGCGTGCGGCGTCGTCACGGACGCGGCGGAGGCCGCCCTGGTCGCGACGGCCGTCGACAAGGAGCTGCTCGGCGACTTCAACGGCCTGCGGATGACCGCGAACGAGGGCATGAAGCTAGTGGCTCCGCTCGCCGGTGCGGGCCTGTTCGCCGCGTACGGGGGCGCCCGGGTGGCCCTCCTGGACGCGGTGACGTTCGCCCTCGCGGCAGGGATGTTCGCGCTGCTGCGGGTGCGGGAGAGCGTGCCGGTGCCGGACCGGTCGTCGCTGCGGGCGCGGACCGCGGAGGGGGCACGGTACCTGTGGGGGCACGCACGGCTGCGGCCCCTCGTGCTCGCGGGCGGCCTGACGATGCTGAGCTCGGGGATCAGCGGGGCGGCCCTCTTCGCGATCGTCGAGGGCCTCGGCCGCTCCCCCTCGTACACGGGCGTGCTGTACGTCGCGCAGGGCGCCGGTTCCGTGGCGGTGGGCGTGGCGTCCGGGGCGCTGATGCGGCGGATCGGGGCGCGCGGGTTCGCGGGCGTGGGCATCGCGCTGACCGCGGCGGCCGCGGTCCTGAACGCGCTGCCGAACGACGCGGCGGTGCTCGTGGGCAGCTTCACGAACGGCGTCGGGCTGCCCTGCGTGCTCATCGCCGGTCTGACGGCGGTCCAGCGGGAGACGCCGGACGCGCTCGTCGGCCGGGTGGCGGCGACCGCCAACACCCTGATGTTCACACCGACCGCGCTCGGCATCGCGGCGGGCGCGGCCCTCGTGGAGAGCGTCGACCATCACGTACTCCTTCCGGTGCTCGCGGGGGCGCGACTGCTGATCGCCGCGCCCCTGCTGAGGCCCCGGGAGTGGGTTACTTCACGTCCGCCCAGCGCTTGATGGTGGCGACGGCCTTCGCCTGTTCGGCCTCGGGGAGCTTGGCGATGGACGCGCCGTGGTTGGCGCCCGGCACCACGTAGCGGTAGGAGTCGTGGCGGCTGGGCGTGAACTTCTCGGCGCTCCACGGATCGTTCTCGCCGTAGACGAACATCATGTGGCGGCCGCGGTTCTTCACCCAGCGGTCCACGTCGGCGGTGGTGCTGTTGTCGTACGTGCCGCGCATGGCGGCGGGAAGGACCGAGTTGGGCTGGTAGATGCCCGGGTAGTGGCGGACGTCCTTGAGGTGGCTGAACTTCAGGTCGGCCCAGCCGAGTTGGGTCGCGGCCTGACGGTAGTAGGGGCCCGTGCCGTTGGTGCCGAGTTCCTGGTCGTGGTAGACGCTGAAGCCGTGCTCCTTCGACCAGTTCCAGAGCTCGTCGTCGGTGGCCTTCTTCGCGTCGGGGACGCCTGCGCAGTCGGCCTCGGTGCCGCTCTGCCAGAAGTTCCACACCTGGTCGAGGACGGCGAACTCGTAGGCGCGGTCCGTGGTGCCGAGCGTTGCGTCGAAGGTGTGCCCAGCGTCCTTCTGCTCCGTCTCAAACCTGGGCAGGAGGGTGTCGCGGCGTACGAGCATCTCGCGCTGCACGCCGTTCAGCGCGGTGCGGCACTCCTTGGTGCCGACCGTCTTGAAGAAGCGTTCGTACCCCCGGTCGTCACGGTTGTCCGCGTCGTTGGGCGCGACGAACGCGACGACCGCGTCGAGGTCCCCGGGGTAGAAGCGCTCGTGGTACGTCGCCGTCATGCCGCCCTTGCTGGCGCCGGTGCCGAGCCACTTGCCCTTCTCGACGGTGCGCAGGGCGCGGGTGAGGCGGTGCTCGTCGGCGGCCTCCTGCTGAATGGTCATCTTGGACCAGTCGTCGCCCGCCGGGCCCGTGGGCCGGGACTCCGCGAAGTAGCGGTGCTCGACGCTGACCTGGTTGGCGTCGATCAGCTTGGTGAGCGCGGTGGTGCCGCCGGGGAGGGTGTAGCCGCCGGTGTACAGGACGGTCGGCTTGTCCGTGGCCTTGTGCCAGAGCGTGGCGCGCTGCGTGAAGGTGGCGCCGTGGGGCTTGCGGTGGTCGACGGGCTGCTTGTACGTGAGCGTGTAGAAGGGGTGGCCCTCCTTGCCCGCGACCGAGACCACCGTCATGCCCGGTATTCGTTCGAGCCGTGCACGGATGTCCGAGGAGCCGGAGCCCGTCGAGCCCGTCGTGGCGGTGTCCTGCCGGTCAGCTGACGTCGCCTGCGCGACGGCCGGGACCGCTCCCCCGAGCACCGCGGCGCCCGCCATCAGTCCGGCGCAGACCAGCGCGGATATCCCCTTGTTGCGCACCTTGCTCCCTCTGTCCCCTGTTGCTGAAGTATTGCTGGAGTGACGCTTGTGGTCTCGCGGATCGTAGCGGCGATCACTCCGGGCGCGACAGGGCTTCTTCGACCAGGGCGAGGTCGCTGTCCGAGGCCAGGCCCGCGTGGTAGAGCCGCAGTTCGGTGGCGCCGAGCTCGGCGGCACGGGCCGCGTCGGCGGCGAGCGTGGCGGGACTGCCGCCCATGCCGCTCACCACGGTGAGGTTGGCGGCCAGGACCACGCCGTCCCCCTTCTTGCCGTGCATGCTCTGCTCGTCCCGCTTGCTCTGCTCGGCGAACGGCGTCAGCAGGCGCGGGCTGCCCGTGCAGGGCACGACCACCCCGTCGGCCACGGAGAGGATGTGCGCCGGGTCGACGCCCGCGTTCGCACCGCAGTGGTACGGCACCGGGTCGGCGTGGAGCAGCACTTGGAAGCCGGGCCGCTCGACGAGCGCCGCCGCGCGGACCGCGGCGACGGCGGCCTCCTGAAGGGTGCGGGCGGCCGTCCCGCGCCACGCGCGCGTGGCCGCCGCCCGGTCCGGGCCGATCAGCTTCTCCACGGCGGCCCAGCGTCCGTCGCTCTCTCCCTCGCCCGCACCGCGCCACACGGGCTCCAGCGCGCCGCGGACGACGGCCGCGAGCTCGTCCGGGTCGAGGCCCTGCCCGGCGTACCCCTCCCGGCAGGAGGCGCAGAAGCACAGCGACATCAGGTACTGCCCGGCCTCGCCGAGGGGGACACCGGCGATCTTGTCGTGGGCGTGCAGATGCGCGAGGCCGTACCAGCCGCAGGACTCCAGTTCGGTGCCGTGCGTGCCGGGGCGCACGGCGGCCTCCGCCGCGAGGTCGACCAGGTACGCGCGCGTGGCGGGCTGTGCGATGCAGGGCGCCCAGGGATAGCGGTCTCCGTAGGCGTTCACCACGGAGGTCGCCGGATGCTCCTCACCCATACGGGAGTTGTGGGCGAGGACGACCCAGCTGTGCACCTCGATCCCGGCGTCGCCGAGCGCCCGCGTCGCCTCTCCGTAGGCGTCGCCCGGCGCCCACTCCCCGGCGGCGTACGGCCGTGGCGCGCGTCCCTGCCAGTGGTCGCCCGGCGGGTAGAGGACGGCGGCGTGCGCGGCGGTGACGACGCGGTGGCGGGGGTGGCGCGGGGTCAGGGCGCGCGTGGAGTGGTAGGCGGCGGCCAGAGTGACCTGGCGGATGCCCAGGCCGACGAGGCGGGCGGGCGCGCCGGGGTCGCCGACGACGTCCCAGGGGTAGAGGAACGCGGCGGCCTTCACACGCCCTGCCCGAAGCCGCCGGGCAGCCCGCCCCGCAGCAACTCCCGGCCCCGCTCGACGAGTTCCGCGAGCCGCTTGACGTGTTCGGCGTCCGGCTCGTGCAACGGCGGCCGTACGTGGCCGACATCGAGGCCGCCGAGCCGCACGCCCGCCTTGACCAGGGAGACGGCATAGCCGCGGCCGAGGGCGCGCAGCTCCACGAAGGGCCGGTAGAAGCCGTCGACGAGCCGGTCGACGGCGGCGTCGCCCTCCGGCGTGCCCGCGTTGAACGCGCGGTGGAAGGCGAGCGCGATGTCGGGCGCGAAGCAGAAGACGGCCGAGGAGTAGAGGGTCACGCCGATGCCGCGGTAGGCGAGTCCGGTCAGCTCCGCGGTCGGCAGGCCGTTGAAGTACAGGAAGTCGCCCGGCACTTCGCTGCGCACCGCGCTGACCGTGCGCTGCATCAGGTCCATGTCGCCGAGGCCGTCCTTGAAGCCGATGACGCCGTCCGCGCGCGCGAGCGCGACGACCGTCTCCGGGGTGAGGACGGCGTTGTCGCGCTGGTAGACGATGACGTCGAGGGAGGTGGCCGCGGCCAGTTCGGTGTAGTGCCGGAGCAGCCCCGCCTGTCCGGCGACGACGAGGTAGGGCGGCATGGCGAGGAGGCCGTCGGCGCCGGCCTCCTCGGCGAGGCGCGCGTACCGCACGGCGAGCGCGGTGCCGTACCCGGCGCCCGCGACCACCGGTACCCGCCCCGCCGTCTCGTCGACGGCGGCGGCGACGCACTCCTGGAACTCCTCGGGGGTCAGGGCGTGGAACTCGCCGGTGCCGCAGCAGGCGAACACGGCCGCCGCCCCGGCGTCGATGCCGTCGCGCACATGGTCGCGGAAGGTGTCCAGGTCGAGAGCGCCGTCGGGCCCGTACGCGGTGACCGGGAAGAAGAGCGGCCCGCTGGGGACGCGGAGTCGGGAAGCGAGGGGGGCTGTCGTCACGGGCTCTCCCTAGGCGTGCGGTGTGCGGCGTGCGGCGTGCGCGCTGCGAAGCGTGCATGTTTCTGATCCATGTCCATATCTCTGAACGCGACCACGCTAAGGCGCCCGATCGAGCCCGGTCAAGCGGACGAACTCCTCGCGCGGGAGCGGATTCGCCCCCTCCACGGGCACTTGACGCCGTGCGACGGAGATCCCTAGCGTGTCTGAGCGTCCATACATGTGAATCCTGTACGCGGATACATACGCCGCCCGAGGAGACCCGCCATGCCCGCTCCCCGCACCGTCCTGCTCACCGGCGCCGCAGGCGGCCTCGGCACCCTGATGCGCGGACTCCTGCCGGGGACATACGGCTACGACCTGCGCCTGCTCGACGTGCGCCCCGTCGAGGGCGAACCCGGCGCCGTCACGGCCGACCTCGCCGACACGGCGGCACTGCGCGAGGCCGTGCGCGGGGTCGACGCGGTCCTCCATCTGGCGGGCATCTCCCTGGAGTCCACCTTCGACAAGATCCTGCGCGCCAACATCGAAGGCACGTACAACCTCTACGAGGCGGCCCGCGAGGAAGGCGTCCGCCGGATCGTCTTCGCCTCCTCCAACCACGCGGTGGGCTTCACCCCGCGCCCCCGGGGCGACGACCCGCTGATCCCGGTCGACACCCCGCGCCGCCCCGACACCTTCTACGGCCTGTCGAAGTCCTTCGGCGAGGACCTCGCCCAGCTCTACTGGGACAAGCACGGCATCGAGACCGTCTCGGTCCGCATCGGATCGTGCTTCCCGGAGCCGTCGAGCGTGCGGATGCTGTCGATCTGGCTGAGCCCCGAGGACGGCGCGCGGCTCTTCCACGCGGCGCTCACCGCCGAGGGCGTCGGGCACACGGTGGTCCACGGCTCCTCCGCCAACACCCGCCTGTGGTGGGACCTCTCGTCCGCGCGGGCGCTCGGCTACGAGCCGCGGGACGATTCCGAGCGATACGCGGAGCGGCTGATCGCCGAGCAGGGCGAACCGGATCCGGCCAATCCCGACCACACCCGCCTGGGGGGTCACTTCTGCACGAACCCCCCGGTGTGGCCGTACTGACCGAACCGGCCGCCGCCCGCCCCCGCCCGGTGCCCGCCCGCCACCATCCGGGCACCGAACGGGCAGCCCGACCCCCCGAAGCGGGCACGCCCCCGGCCCGCCGCACAGGCCGTCGCCCCGCCAAGCGGGCACAAACGGGCAGCATCGAGCCCGCTGCGACCCTGGTCACCCCCCGGTCCGGGCTGTAGAACTTCCCCACAGGGCCCGAACGGGCACGCACCGACCCAGGGGAAGAAGGTGGCGCCGATGACCGCGGAGGAACGTCAGCGGCGGATCGTCAACGCGGCCCGCCACTCCGGCTCCGTCGACGTGTCGGTGCTCGCCGGGCAGCTCGGGGTCGCGAAGGAGACCGTCCGCCGCGATCTGCGGGCCCTGGAGGACCACGGCCTGGTCCGCCGCACCCACGGCGGCGCCTACCCCGTGGAGAGCGCGGGCTTCGAGACCACCCTCGCCTTCCGCACCACCATGCACGTCCCCGAGAAGCGGCGCATCGCGGCCGCCGCGGCGGAGCTGCTCGGCGACGCCGAGACCGTCTTCGTCGACGAGGGCTTCACCCCGCAGCTGATCGCCGAGGCCCTGCCCGGCGCCGCGGCGGGCCGCGCCCTGACCGTGGTCACCGCCTCACTCGCCACCGCGGGCGCCCTCGCCGAGGCCGAGAACATCACCGTCCTGCTGCTCGGCGGCCGGGTGCGCCCCGGCACGCTCGCCACCGTCGACCACTGGACGACCCGCATGCTGGCCGGCTTCGTCATCGACCTGGCGTACATCGGCGCCAACGGCATCTCCCGCGAACACGGCCTGACGACGCCCGACCCGGCGGTCAGCGAGGTGAAGGCGCAGGCCATCAGGGCGTCGCGGCGCACCGTGTTCCTGGGCGTGCACACCAAGTTCGGGGCGACGAGCTTCTGCCGGTTCGCGGGGATCGGCGACCTGGACGCGATCGTCACGAGCAGTCGGCTGCCCACGTCCGAAGCGCACCGCTACTCACTCCTGGGCCCGCAGGTCATCCGCACCTGACCGACACCTGACCGATCACCCGCCCTCTCCCACCCCTCCCCTTTCCCCTCCCCTCCCTCTCTGCGCACCTCGCGGGCTTCCGCACGCCTCGGCGCGCCCCGAACACCCCTATTGCCCCTCTATGTTCAGGAGCGATTCATGCGAACCCCGAGCCGACGGAGGCCGCGCACGCTCGCCGCGGCCGCCGCAGGGGCGCTGCTCGCCCCGCTGCTCGCCGGCTGCTGGGCCGGTGCCGGCGGGGCCGGTTCAGGCGGCGACTCCATCAACGTCCTCATGGTGAACAACCCGCAGATGGTGGAGTTGCAGAAGCTCACCGCCGCCCACTTCACCAAGGAGACGGGCATCAAGGTGAGCTTCACCGTCCTGCCGGAGAACGACGTCCGCGACAAGATCAGCCAGGACTTCGCCAACCAGGCGGGCCAGTACGACGTCGCGACGCTCAGCAACTACGAGATACCGATCTACGCCAGGAACGGCTGGCTGCACGAGGTCGGTTCGTACGCGCGAAAGGACCGGGCGTACGACGAGAAGGACATCCTGGCGCCCATGCGCCAGTCGCTCACCGGCAACGACGGCAAGCTCTACGGACAGCCCTTCTACGGAGAGTCGTCCTTCCTGATGTACCGCAAGGACGTCTTCAAGAAGGCCGGTCTGACCATGCCCGAGCACCCCACCTGGCAACAGGTGGCCACGCTCGCCGCCCGCGTCGACGGCGAGGAGCCGGGGATGAAAGGCATCTGCCTGCGCGGGCTGCCCGGCTGGGGCGAGGTCATGGCGCCGCTGACGACCGTGGTGAACACCTTCGGAGGCACCTGGTTCGACAAGGAGTGGAAGGCCCGCCTGGACTCCCCCGAGTTCGAGAAGGCGACCCGCTTCTACGTGGACCTCGTTCGCAAGCACGGCGAGTCCGGCGCCGCGCAGTCCGGCTACGCGGAGTGCCTCAACAACCTCACCCAGGGCAAGACCGCCATGTGGTACGACGCTACGGCCGCCGCGGGTTCCCTGGAGTCCGCCAAGTCCCCGGTCAAGGGCAAGATCGGCTACGTACCCGCCCCGGTGGCGCGGACCGGGAACTCGGGGTGGCTCTACACCTGGGCCTGGGGCATGCAGAAGGCCTCCCCCAACCCGGACAAGGCCTGGAAGTTCATCTCCTGGGCGTCGGGCAAGGAGTACGAGAAGCTCGTCGGCGAGAAGACCGGCTGGTCGAACGTCCCCGCGGGCAAACGCGCGTCGACCTACGCGAACCCCGCCTACCGCGCGGAAGCCGCCGCCTTCCAGGACGTCACCCGCGCCGCCATCGAGGGCGCGCGGCCCCGCGACCCTGGCATGCAGCCCCGCCCGGCGCCCGGCATCCAGTTCGTCGGCATCCCCGAGTTCACCGACCTCGGCACCAAGGTCTCCCAGGAGATCAGCGCGGCCATCGCCGGACGCCAGTCCGTCGAGTCGGCCCTTCAGAAGTCGCAGGAGCTCGCCGAGAAGATCTCCGAGGAGTACGAGGGACGATGACCGCCACCGCAAGCACCACCGCCGTGGGGCACGCGCGCGTGCCCGGCACGACGGCGTCGAAGCCACCGGGACGGCTGCGCGCCTGGGCGACCCGGGCGCCCCTGCTGCCCGCGCTCATCTTCATGATCGCCGTGACCCAACTGCCCTTCGTGGCGACCCTGGTGATCTCCTTCTTCGACTGGAACGCCCTCTATCCGGACGCCCGCAGCTTCACCGGGTTCGCCAACTACACCGAGGTCCTCACCGACTCCGACCTGCGCAAGTCCGTGCTGACCACGATCGTCCTCACGGCCACCGTGGTGCTGGTGAGCCTGGTCGCGGGACTCGTCCTCGCGCTGCTCCTGAACCGGAAGTTCCGCGGCCGGGGCCTGGTGCGCACGCTCCTCATCGCGCCGTTCCTGCTGGTCCCCGTGGCCGCCGCGCTGCTCTGGAAGCACGTGCTCTACAACCCCGAGTACGGGCTCTTCAACGGCCTGCTGCACTGGGTCGGCGGGGACTCGGCGGCCCAGCCCGACTGGATCTCCAACACCCCGCTCCTCGCCGTCGAGGCCTCCCTGGTGTGGCAGTGGACGCCCTTCATGATGCTGATCCTGCTCGCGGGGCTGCAGAGCCGCGACCCCGAGCTGATCGAGGCGGCCCGGATGGACGGCGCGAGCAACTGGCAGGTCTTCCGCCATCTGACGCTGCCGCACCTGCGCCGCTACCTCGAACTGGGCGCACTGCTCGGCTCGATCTACATCGTGCAGAACTTCGACGCCGTCTTCACCCTCACCTCGGGCGGCCTCGGCACCGCCAACCTGCCGTACACCGTCTACCAGAGCTTCTACCAGGCCCACGAGAACGGCCTGGCCTCCGCGGCGGGCGTGCTCGTCGTCATCGGCTCGCTCGTCATCGCGACCTTCGCGCTGCGGGTCGTCTCGTCCCTGTTCCGCGAGGAGGTGTCCCGCTGATGCGCAACGTACGCGGCAAGGGAATCGGCCTGGGGCTCACCGCCTGGCTCGCCGGCATCCTGTTCTTCCTGCCCATCGCCTGGATGGCGCTGACCTCCTTCCACTCGGAGGAGGACGCGGCGACCAACCCGCCCTCGCTCGCCGCCTCGCTCACCCTCGACGGCTACCGCGAGTTCTTCGGCTCGGGCGGCGGCGCCAGCCCCTGGCCCTCGCTCATCAACTCGACGGTGGCGTCCGTCGCCTCGACCCTGTGCGTCCTTGTCCTCGCCCTCCCGGCGGCGTACGCGCTGTCCATCAGGCCGGTGAAGAAGTGGACGGACGTGCTCTTCTTCTTCCTGTCCACGAAGATGCTGCCGGTCGTGGCGGGCCTCCTGCCGATCTACCTCTTCGCCAAGAACACCGGCCTCCTTGACAACATCTGGCTCCTCGTCCTCCTCTACACCTCGATGAACCTGCCGATCGCGGTGTGGATGATGCAGTCGTTCCTCGCCGAGGTGCCGAAGCCGGTCATCGAGGCCGCGCAGATCGACGGGGCGCGGCTGCCCACGATCCTCACGCGCGTGGTGGCGCCCATCGCGCTGCCCGGCATCGCCGCGACCTCCCTGATCTGCTTCATCTTCAGCTGGAACGAACTGCTCTTCGCCCGGGTGCTCACGGGCGTCGTCGCCCAGACCGCACCCGTCTTCCTGACCGGCTTCATCACCAGCCAGGGCCTGTTCCTGGCGAAGGTGTGCGCCGCGTCGCTCATGATCTCCCTGCCGGTGCTCGCCGCGGGGTTCGCCGCCCAGGACAAGCTGGTCCAGGGCCTGTCGTTGGGAGCCGTCAAGTGAAGGCCGCCATCATCGAGTCCGTCGGCAAGGCCGTCGTCGGGGAGCTGCCCGACCCCACGCCGGGGCCCCGAGAGGTCGTCGTCGAGGTCGCCGCGTGCGGCCTGTGCGGGACCGATCTGCACATCCTCCAGGGTGAGTTCGCGCCCACCTTGCCGGTCGTGCCGGGGCACGAGTTCGCCGGTGAGGTCGTCGGGCTCGGCAGCGACGTGCGCACGCTCGCCGTGGGCGACCGGGTCGCCGTGGATCCCTCGCTGCACTGTCACGAGTGCCGCTACTGCCGGGACGGGCGGGGCAACCTCTGCGAGCGGTGGGCCGCGATCGGCGTGACCACCGCGGGCGGCGCCGCCCAGTACGCGGTGGCGCCCGCCGCGAACTGCGTACGCCTCCCCGACCACGTGCGCACCGAGGACGCCGCCCTGATCGAGCCCCTCTCGTGCGCCGTGCGCGGCTACGACGTGCTGCGCACGCGGCTCGGCTCGCACGTGCTGATCTACGGCTCGGGGACGATGGGCCTGATGATGCTGGAGCTCGCCAAGCGCACCGGTGCGGCGAGCGTGGACGTCGTGGACCTGAACGCGGACCGGCTCGCCACGGCGCGGCAGTTGGGCGTCTCGGGTTCCGCGGCGCACGCGGACGAGCTCGACCGGCCGCAGGGCTGGGACGTCGTGGTCGACGCGACCGGCAACGCGGCCGCGATCCAGGACGGGCTCGAACGGGTCGCCAAGGCGGGCACGTTCCTGCAGTTCGGCGTCGCCGACTACGCCACGCGCGTGAACATCGACCCGTACCGGATCTACAACCAGGAGATCACCATCACCGGCTCGATGGCGGTCCTGCACAGCTACGAGCGGGCCGCCGAACTGTTCGCGGGCGGCGTGCTCGACCCGGACGTGTTCATCAGCGACCGGCTGCCGCTCGCGGAGTACCCGCAGGCCCTCGACCGGTTCGCCGCAGGGGTGGGGCGCAAGATCGTGGTGGTGCCGTAGTCCGGACACAGGGTCCGGGCACAGGGTCCGGACACAGGCCCTCGGCGGGGCCGGGACGTGCGCTTCCGGCCCACCGGGATGCCAGGATTCGCGTGCTCCCGGCATGCCGGAAAAACCTTCTCCGAGTAAGGGAACGGCAAAGAGGGATCGTTCGTTACCCCGGCATGACAGCTATGACCCCTGGCTCGAACATCCCGCTGACCGCCGCCCGCGTGGCGGTGGACGTCGCCGCTCCGGTGCGGCTCGACGTATCGGGCCTGCTGCTCACCGCCGACGGCAAGGTGCGCTCCGACGACGACTTCATCTTCTTCAACCAGCCCTCCGGGCCCGGCGTGACCTACCAGTCGGGCGGGGGCACGACGCCCGACAAGGTCACCGTCGACACCTCCGCCGTGCCGTCCGGCATCGAGAAGATCGTCGTGACCGCCAGCCCGGACGCGGCGGGCCAGACCTTCCAGGGCGTCGAGCCCACCGCCACGATCCGCAACGCCGACGACGGCTCGGTCCTCGCCACGTTCACCCCGCCGCAGCTCGGCGCCGAGACGGCCCTCGTGATCGTCGAGATCTACCTGCGCAACGGCGCGTGGAAGGCCCGCGCGGTCGGCCAGGGCTATGCGAACGGCCTCGCGGGCATCGCGACGGACTTCGGCGTCTCCGTGGAAGAGCCCGCGCCCACCCCCGCCCCGGCCCCGCCGGTCGCCGCCCCCATGGCGCCGCCCGCAGGAGCGCCCGTGCAGGGTCCGCCCCCGCCGGTCGCCGACCCGCGCCTCGCGGCCACCGCCCCGGCCGCTCCGGCAGCTCCCCCGGCCCCCGCCGCGCCCGCGCCCGGCGCCGGGAAGATCAACCTGGACAAGGGCCGCGTCAGCCTCCAGAAGAACCAGACGGTGTCCCTGGTCAAGGGCGGCCGCCCGCTCCTTTCGCAGGTCAAGATGGGCCTCGGCTGGGAGCCCGCGTTCCGCGGCAAGGACATCGACCTGGACGCCTCCGTCATCGCGTACGGCCCGCAGCGCAATCACGTCGACAGCTGCTATTTCGGCAAGCTCTCGATCGTGAACGGCGCGATCAAGCACTCCGGCGACAACCTGACGGGCGAGGGCGGCGGTGACGACGAGGTGATCGTCGTCGACCTCGGCCGTCTCCCCCAGGACGTCACGGGCCTGGTCTTCACGGTGAACTCGTTCTCCGGCCAGAAGTTCACCGAGGTCGCGAAGGCCTACTGCCGCCTGATCGACGCGGCATCGGGCGAGGAGCTGGTCCGCTTCGACCTGACCAACGCCGAGGCGCAGACGGGCGTCATGATGGCGAAGCTGATCAAGCAGTTCACCGGCGAGTGGGAAATGACCGCGATGGGGCAGTTCGTGAAGTCCCGCACGGTACGCGGCATGGTGAAGCCGTCGGCACAGGCCCTGTAGGGCGGCCGGTCCGGACATGACGAGGGGTGGCGGACCGCACATACGGTCCGCCGCCCCTGAGAGCCTGTCTTTGAACCCCCGCCTGCGCCCCGACGCCCGGCACGCACGCTCGGCGCCCGGGGTCTCAGGACAGGTGGCTCCGCCACATGACCTGAGACCCCGCACACCGATCGCACGCACCGACCGCCGCTGCGCCCGCGCTCCGCGCGGACGACGAGGGTTCAAAGACAGGCTCTCACTCGTATCAAATCGTTATCAGAATCAGAGCTTGGCCAACTTCGGATAAGGGCTCAGGAAGCGTCCCTGGCGGCCCGCGAAGTCGATGACCACCGCGTCCTCTCCTTCGACGCCCACGATCCTTCCGAGGCCGTACTGGTCATGGGAGACCCTGTCACCCACCTCGAAGTGCTCCACGGGTGGCGCGGGCGGGGCGGGCACGTTGAAGGGACTGTTCGGCAGGTGGCGGCGCGAGCCGGGGGGCCTCGTCATGTTCGCAGTATGAGGCTTCGGGAGGGTGCGGCACCATGCTCCGTGCTCACACCGCCCTCACATCGGTATGGAACAGACACACAAGTCACGGTGTGCGGCACCCGCACCGGTGGGCGGATACGACCCGAACGGGGGATGCGGGTGACGCACCGCTCCGTTTCGACCACCGGCCGTGACCGAAGGGACCCTCTGATTTCCCGGCGGGCGCAACCGTACGATGCCTCACGGGCGTCGCACAGTATGGACAGGTCTTCCTGTCGCCCTGTCGTCCCGAGGATCTTCTCGGGGTCTCTGGAAGGAGCATCCGTGGAGGTCGGCGGGTATCGGATCGTCGCATCGCTCAGCGAGGGCGGAAGGGGCCGCGTCCAGCTGGCGCGGTCCGCGTCCGGGCAGCCGGTGGCCGTCAAGACGGTGCACGGGCGCCTCGCGGCGGACCCGGAGTTCCGCGCGCGCTTCCGCCGCGAGGCGGCCGCCGTGCGCACCGTCACCGGCCGCTGCGCGACCGCCGTGCTCGACGCCGATCCGGACGCCGCACAGCCGTGGTACGCCGTCGAGTTCTGCGCGGGCCCCGGCCTGCCGAAGGCAGTGGCCGCGCACGGCCCGCTCGGCGGCGCCGAACTCGCCGCCCTCGGGGCCGCGCTCGCCGAGGCGCTCGCGGCGTTGCACGCGGCGCGCCTCGTGCACCGCGACCTGAAGCCGTCCAACGTCGTCATCACGCGCGACGGGCCCCGGATCATCGGCTTCGGCCTCGCGAGGAGCGCGGCCGACGAGGACCCCACGGCCGAGCGCAGGGCCGTCGGCTCGCCCGGCTTCGTCTCCCCCGAGCGCCTCACACCGGGCTTCCGCCCTGGGCCCGCCGCCGACGTCTTCGCACTCGGCGCGGTCCTCACCGTGGCGGCGACCGGGCGCGGCCCCTTCGGGTCGGGCGGCGCCCCCGAGGTGCTCCACAGCACGCTGCACGACGAGCCGGACCTCCTTGGCGTGCCCGACGCCGCCTGGGAGGACTTCCTCGGCCGCTGTCTGGCCCGTAACCCCGCGGACCGGCCGACGGCCGCCCAGGTGCTCGCCTGGTGCGCCGGGCGGGCGGGCGGCGAGCCGTGGTGGGAGCAGGAGCCGGTCGCCGGGCAGATCCGGCGTCAGGAGGACAAGGTCGCGGAGCAGCTGCGGCAGGCGGAGGGCGGCACGACGGACGACGGGGCACAGGACGCGCCGGAGGACGGCACCGGCCGGGGCCCCGACGACGGCTGGCCCATGCCCGCGCCCGGCCCCCCGGCTCCCGGCCCCGGTGCCGGCTTCGGTGCCGGCTTCGGTGCCGGGTCCGAGCCCCCCGCGGACAACCGCCCCACCGACCCGTGCGACGACATCACACAGCCCTCGCACCGCCCCTCCCGGCGCCGTCTCTTCGGCTGGGGCAGCGCGGCGCTCGCGGCCGTGGGCGCCACCGCGGCGGCCGTCTTCCTCGGCGACGAGGGCGGGCCGGGCGCCGGGGGCGAAGGCTGACGGGCCGTGCTCAGCGCCGCTGGCGCCGCCATGGACCGGTGATCGCGAGCATGATGCCGGGCGTCTGGATGTTGGCGTAGAGCGTCCTGCCGTCGGGCGAGAACGTGACGCCCGTGAACTCGCTGTACGCGGGCTTCTCCGGGGTGCCCGCGTTGAGTTCGTTGCGTGCGATCGGGTACGTGCGGCCGCTCTCCGTCGAGCCGAAGAGGTGCTGGACGCCCTCGCCGTCCTCCGCGATGACCAGTCCGCCGTAAGGGGAGACGGTGATGTTGTCGGGGCCGTCGAAGGCGCCGTCCTCGCCGGGGTCCTTGTTCACGCCCAGCAGCACCTTGAGGGTCAGGGTGCGGCGGCCCGGGTGGTAGAACCACACCTGTCCGTCGTGCGGGACGGGGCTCTCGCCGCGGGCGAACGAGGAGACGACGTAGACGCCGCCGTCGCCCCACCACATGCCTTCGAGCTTGCGGGCCCGCGTGATGTCGCCGTCGTCGAACTGCTGGCGCACGGGTACCGTCCGCGCGTCGCGGTCGGGCACCTCCACCCAGTCCACGCCGTACACCGTGCCGGTCTTCGTGGCGCGGGACAGATCGTCGACGAAGCGGCCGCCGGAGTCGAAGCACTTGGGGGCCTTCAGGACGCCCGCGTCGTCGGCGAGGGTGCGCAGCTTGCCGCGGCCGTGCCCGAAGCCGTGCGGCGGGGTCCAGCGGTAGAGGAGGCCGTTGGGTCCCGCGGCGTCCTCGGTGAGGTAGAGGTGGCCGCGCTTGGGGTCGACGACGACGGCCTCGTGGGCGTAGCGGCCGAGCGCCTTGACGGGCTTGGGGGCGCGGTTGGCCCGTCTGTCCAAGGGGTCGACCTCGAAGACGTAACCGTGGTCCTTGGTCATGCCGTTGTGGCCGGCCTTGTCCTCGGTCTCCTCGCAGGTGAGCCAGGTGCCCCAAGGGGTGCTGCCGCCCGCGCAGTTGGTGGCGGTGCCGGCTATGCCGACCCACTCCGCGACCTGCCCGTCGGGCCGGACCTCGACGACGGTGCAGCCGCCGGACGCGGCGGGGTCGTACACGAGGCCCTCGGTGAGGGGCACGGGGTGCTGCCACTTGCTGCGGGGGCCGCCCAGTTCGTGGTTGTTGACGAGCAGGGTGGTGCCGCGGGGGCCGCGGAAGGCGGCGGTGCCGTCGTGGTGGGACGGGGTGAACTCGCCGCTCTCCAGTCTCGTCCGCCCGCTGTGCGTGAGGACGCGGTACGAGAATCCGGCGGGCAGCGCGAGCAGTCCCGCCGGGTCGGGGATCAGCGGGCCGTAGCCGGGTCCGTGGCCGTGGCCGTGGCCGTGGCCGTGGCCGTGGCCCGGGGCGGCGCCCGCCGTATCGGCCGTGTCCTCAGCGGACTGGAAATCCGTCGCGGCCAGGGCGCCGGGTGCGGTGGCGAGCGCTCCGACACTGCCGGCCAGGGCGACCCCGGCGCCGGAGAGCGCGGAGCGTCTGGCGAAATCCCTGCGGGTGAGCGGCATGGTGTCTCCTGAGGGCCGGGGTGCGATGGCGGGTGCGTACGACCGGGCTGCTTCCGGCGCCACCGTCCCGCTCGCGTATAAACGGCGGTTGAACACTGTTCGACGTCGAGGGGCCACCTTCCATGAACCTGCCTGTGAACCTGTCGGCATCCGGCCGCCGCGTCCTGATCAGCGGAGCCTCCCGGGGCCTCGGCCGTGCGCTCGCCCGCGCCTTCGCGGACAACGGCGACCGGGTCGCCGTGCACTACGGCTCGCGCGAGGAGGAGGCGCGGGTGACGCTCGACTCGCTGGCCGGTGAGGGGCACGTCCTGGTCGGCGGCGACCTGTCGGACCCGGCGGGCGCCGCGGACGTCGCGGGGCGGGCGGCCGACGCGCTCGGCGGCATCGATGTGCTGGTGAACAACGCGGCCGTGAACCTTCCGCACCCTCTAGCCGACACGTCGTACGAGGAGTGGGCGGCGCTGTGGCAGCGGCACGTCTGCGTGAACCTCCTCGCCACGGCGAACCTCAGCCACCTCGCGGCCCGTCGCATGATCGACCAGGGCACGGGCGGGCGGATCGTGAACATCGGCTCGCGCGGCGCCTTCCGCGGCGAACCCGACCACCCGGCCTACGGCGCCACGAAGGCCGCCGTCCACGCGCTCGGCCAGTCCCTCGCCGTCTCCCTCGCGCCGTACGGGATCGCGGTGGCGTCGGTGGCGCCCGGGTTCTTCGAGACGGAACGGGTGGCGCACCGCCTCGCCGGGGCGGAGGGCGAGGCGATCCGCGCGCAGAGCCCGTTCGGGCGGGCCGGCACGGCGGACGAGATCGCGGCGGCGGTGCTGTGGCTGGCGTCGCCGGTCGCCGAATGGGCGTCGGGCTCGGTGCTCGACCTCAACGGGGCTTCACATCTGCGCACCTGAGACCGGAACGATTGAGACCGGAACGGATCACCCGTAAAGGCAAGAATCACCGCAGAACATCTTGACCTGCGCCGCCCACGGCAATAGACAGCACATACGTGCAAACGCACCACCCGCGCGGGGAGGCGAGCCGAGTGGACGCACATCAGGCACGCAGCCTCCATGAGGGCCGGCTGATGCGGCTGGCCAATGTCACCGGAGTCGGCACCGGGAGGGATGAGCACTCGGGTCAGGACGTCATCGTCGTCTTTGTCACGCACCGAGTGCCCCGTGACCGCCTCCGGGACGAAGACGTGGTTCCGGACACGCTCGACGGCGTCCCCGTACGCGTACTCGCCATCGGCGAAGTCGACGCGCAGGACGGCGGTTCGTAGCGGGAGCGACGCCCGTGCGCTGTCCGGAGCTCCCACCCTTCGAAGGGGAAGAGGTGGTCTGGCGTGGTGAGCCAGCCCGAACTGATGCGAGGACCCACCGGCGGTCAGCTGAGCGACAGCTCCCGTCAGCAGGCGATGTCCGACTTCCTGCGGCCCCAGCAGCCGCTGGCCAACGTCGTCGGCTTCGGCCACGGCGTGAAGTGGAGCGAGGGGGAGCCCACCGGCGAGCCCGCCGTCATCGTGTTCGTCACCCAGAAGGTCCCGGAGTCCATGCTCCCTGAGCGGGACGTGGTCCCGCGCCAGATGGACGACGGCACCCCGACCGACATCGTCGCGGTGGGCCACATCGCGGCACAGCGCAGCAGGCAGAGCAGGCCCGGCGGCCGGCGGGCCGAGGACCGCGCACCGGGCGCGTATGACCCGGACGTCAGCATCAGCGAGCAGCTCTCGGGGCTCGGACAGCCACAGCTCGAAGAGCTCGCCGGGCACGGCGCGTTCGAGCCGCAGCTCCTCAAGCGCCGGATGCGCCCGTGCCCTTCCGGCTTCTCGGTCGGCAACGTCCGGGTGACCGCGGGCACGCTCGGCAGCGTGGTCTACGACTTCCTGCCCGGCGCCTCCGTCGACCCGCCGGGCTCCGGTCTCGGCATCCCGGCGAAGTTCTACATCCTCTCCAACAACCACGTGCTCGCCGACTCCAACCGGGCGCAGCTCGGCAGCGCGATCGTGCAGCCCGGCGTCTTCGACGGCGGGCAGGACCCGGCGGACCGCATCGCGACCCTGGAGCGCTTCATCACGATCCAGTTCGCGCCGCAGATTCCGCTGGAGCGGCACAACAACGTGGTGGACGCGGCGCTCGGCGCGGTCGACTTCCAGGACGCGACACGGGAGCAGTACTTCAGCGGCGCCCCGCGCGCCTGGCGGCGCAAGGCCAACGTGGCCGTCGGCGACCTGGTGAAGAAGTCCGGCAGGACGACGAACATCAGCTTCGGCCGGATCATCGCGGTCGACGCGACCGTCGACGTGAACTACGGCACCGCGGGCACGGCCCGGTTCAAGGACCAGATCGTCACGACGAACATCTCGGCGGGCGGCGACTCCGGTTCCCTTGTCACCTCGCAGGACGACGTCGCCGTGGGTCTGCTCTTCGCCGGGTCATCGGTCGCGACCATCGTCAACCACATCGAGAACGTCCGCGCGCTGCTGCGTGTGGAGATCGCCGAGCTGCTGGCCTGACGGTCAGGACGGAAGGAGGGTTTCCCATGACCACTCAGGCACGTAAGCAGAGGGGCGGCCAGTCGCGGATGTCGGAGCACCGCTTCCACAATCCGCAGGGCGCCGAGGTCAAGACGCGCGACGAGGCGTTCGCCGCGCCGACCGCCGAGGTATCGGCCGAGGCCCTGTCGACGGACTGCAAGCTGACGCTCCACAACGGCGCCGTCACCTTCGCCATCGAGGTGAAGTACAACCCGAACACCTACCCGCACGTGGTGACCGGGGGCCAGATCACGTCCGGCATCTGTGGCGCGCCGTGGGACATCACGGGCGGCACGATCGGCGAGACGATCCGGCTCGACGCCAAGCGTGCCGGGCAGGGCTCGTGCGCGAACACGATCACGGTCGTGGGTGAGTTCCAGAATCCTCCGGCGTACCGGGGGACGTACGGGTTCGACGGCGCGACGTCGTCGTTCAAGCACACGACTCGCTACGAGTGCTGAGGCCTCCGGCGGGGTGAGCAGATTCCCGGGTGGGCCTGAGGGTCAGGTCCACCCGGGGTGCCGTTCATCGCCCTGCGGGCTCGTCCTCAATCGCCGGACGGGCTCAAATATCTCGATCGCCGGACGCGCTTGAACTCGCTACAGGTTCCGCGCCTTGAAAGCCGCCTTGCGGGCCTCCTTGGCGATCTTCTTGTCCGGGTGGAGGCGGCCCATGGCCTCCAGGACGTCCGCCGTGGCGGGGTGCTCGACGCGCCAGGCGGTGGCGAAGAAGCCGCTGTGCTGCTGTGCGAGGCCCTCGACCAGGCCCTGCAGCTCGTCCGAGTTGCCCTCGGCGGCGAGCTGCGCGGCGAGCGTGTCGATGGTCAGCCAGAAGATGAGGCCCTCGGACGGCGCGGGCACGTCCGCCGCGTCGTGCTCGGCGAGCCAGACCCGGGCGAGACCGCCCAGCTCCGGGTCGTCGAGTACGTCGCGCAGCGCGGGCTCCGCCTCGTTCCCGACCAGGGAGAGCGCCTGCTGGCAGCGGAGCCTGCGCAGCGGTGCGCCCTCGTCGCCGCCGCGCGCCGCGGCCAGCAACTCAGCGGCGGCGCCCAGCGGTTCGTGCCGGGTGAGCCACTGCTCGATCTCCGCCTGCGCGGCGTGCTGCGGGAAGCCGGAGGTACCGGCGAGCAGCACGTCCGCTCCCTTGTCCGCGAGGTCGCCGACGGCGGGCGCGTCGACGCCTGCCTCCAGCATGCGGGCGCGGACGCCGTACAGGCCGAGCGGGGTGAGGCGAACCATGCCGTACCGGCTGACGTCCTCGTCGTCGAGCGGGGCGGGCTCTTCGGCGCTCTGGTCGTCGATGTCGGCCATGAGGGCCTCGTCGACCGGCTGGTACTCGACGAGGCCGAGCGGTTCGAAGAGCCGGAACTGGTCGTCGAGCTTCATCATCGCGTCCGACACCTGCTCCAGGACGTCGTCCGTGGGCTCGCCCATGTCGTCGGGGACGATCATCGAAGCGGCGAGGGCGGGCAGCGGTACCGGCTCCTCACCGCCCGCGGCGTCGCCCACGGTGAGCAGGTAGAGGTTGCCGAGGACACCGTCGAGGAAGTCGGCCTCGGCCTGCGGGTCCCAGCCGAGCTCGTCGAAGTCGACCTCGCCGTTCTCCTCGAGGACGTCCAGGAGGTTCTCCATGTCGGGCACGGTGGCGTCCGCGTACACGGTGTCGAGGGCGCCGAGCCAGACGCCGAGGACGTCCTGCGGGCTGCCCGCGGAGAGCACCGCGAGGTCCTCGCCCTGGGTGACGGTGCCGTCCGCGCCCTCCTCCTCGGCGTCCGTGACGTCGACGAGGCCGGTGTCCACCGCGACCCGCCAGGCCTCGCTCGCGTACGCGGCGGCGTCCGGGTCGTCCGCCGACAGGCCCAGCTCGGCCGCGGCGGCCGGGAGCTGCGCGTCGACGAGCTCGCCGCCCGCGCCGACCCGGGTCTCGGGCCCCGCCCAGCGGGCGAGCCGCACGGCACGGGACAGCAGCGGAGTGGCGAGCGCGGCCCGCGCGAGTTCCGCTTCGGAGTGCAGCAGCACCGGCGGCAGGGTGGCGGGACTTACGGACATCGTCTGGTTCTCCTCCGAAGGTGCGGGGCGCCGAGTGTTCGGGTCGGCAGAGCGCAAGCCTAGACAATTTGGCAGCATGCCGCCCGTTCATGTCCCTGTCAGAAGACGTACAGGGAATGCGCCCTCGGAGAACCTTGACAACTCCCCTGGTCACACAAGAGATTGACGCGCGTAGAGCACCCGTCAGGGCGCCTGCTGTCCCCTCCGTCTTCCCTCACCCGGAGTTACCCGATGCCGCACATACCCGCGTCCCGCGTCCCGAGATCCGCCGCCGTCGGCGCCGTGGTCGCCACCGCCCTCGCGGCGGGCCTCCTCGTGGCCGGCTCCCCGGCCGCCTCCGCCGACGAGGTCCGCGTCCACGACATCCAGGGCACCACCCGCGTCTCGCCCCTCGCGGGGCAGCAGGTCACAGATGTCACCGGCGTCGTGACCGGCGTCCGCGGCTACGGCTCCAAGGGCTTCTGGATCCAGTCGGCCGACGGCGACGCCGACCGGGACCCGGCCACCAGCGAGGCGGTCTTCGTCTTCACCGGCTCGGCGGCGCTCACCGTGCGGCCGGGCGACGCGGTCCGGGTCTCCGGGACGGTCGGGGAGTACGTCCCCGGAGGCGCGGGCTCCGGCAACCAGTCCCTCACCCAGATCACCAAGCCGACGGTGACCGTGGAGTCGTCCGGCAATCCGCTGCCCGAGCCGGTCACGCTCGGCGCGAAGTCCGTGCCCGCCGCGTACGCGCCGGCCGGCGACCCCGCGCAGGGCGGCAGCATCAACGCGCTGCCCCTGAAGCCCCGTTCGTACGCCCTCGACCTGTACGAGTCCCTTGAGGGCATGAACGTGCGGGTCGGCAGCTCGCGCGTCGTCGGCGCGACCGACGCGTACAACGAGATGTGGGTGACGGTGAAGAAGCGCGAGAACCCCAGCCGGCGCGGCGGCACCGTCTACGGCTCGTACGGCGCGCAGAACGGCGGCCGGTTGCAGATCCAGCAGCTCGCCCCCGTCTCCGAGCGGCCCTTCCCCAAGGCGGACGTCGGTGACGTGCTGCGCGGCGGCGCCGAAGGGCCCCTGGACTTCAACCAGTTCGGCGGCTACACCCTCGCGGCCCGTGAGCTCGGCGAGGTCGCGGGCAAGGGCCTCACCCGCGAGAAGACGCGGCGCCAGGCCAAGGGCGAGCTCGCCGTGGCCACGTACAACGTCGAGAACCTCGACCCGACCGACCCCCAGAAGAAGTTCGACGCGCTCGCCGGGGCCGTCGTCTCGAACCTCTCCTCGCCCGACATCGTCGCCCTGGAGGAGATCCAGGACGACAACGGCGCGAAGAACGACGGCACGGTCTCCGCGGAGGCGACCCTGAAGAAGTTCACCGACGCGGTCGTCGCCGCGGGCGGGCCGCGCTACGCGTGGCGCTCCGTGGACCCGGCGAACAACAAGGACGGCGGCGAGCCGGGCGGCAACATCCGGCAGGTCTTCCTCTACAACCCCGAGCGGGTCTCCTTCACCGAGCGCGCGCCCGGCGACGCCACGACCCCCACCGAGGTCGTGCGCGCGGGCAAGCGGGCCGCGCTGAGCCACTCGCCGGGACGCGTGGACCCGGCGAACCCGGCGTGGGAGGACAGCCGCAAGCCGCTGGCCGGCGAGTTCGTCTTCCGCGGCCGCACGGTCTTCGTGATCGCCAACCACTTCGGGTCCAAGGGCGGCGACGAGGGGCTGACCTCGCACCACCAGCCGCCGAAGCGTTCCTCCGAGGCCAAGCGGCTGCTCCAGGCGCAGGCCGTGAACGGCTTCGTGAAGGACCTCCGCAAGGCCCAGCGCGACGCCGACGTCGTCGTGCTCGGCGACATCAACGACTTCGAGTTCTCCGCGGCCACCAAGGCCCTGGAGGACGGCGGTGCGCTGCGCTCCGCCGCCAGGTCGCTGCCGAAGAGCGAGCGCTATACGTACGTCTACCAGGGCAACTCGCAGGTCCTCGACCAGATCCTGACCAGTCCGGGGGTGGGCGACGCGGACGACTTCAGCTACGACAGCGTGCACATCAACGCGGAGTTCGCGGAGCAGAACAGCGACCACGACCCGCAGGTGCTGCGCTTCCGGCCGTAGTCCGGGGGCTGTCGGCCGCCTCAGCCGTAGAGGTGGTCCAGCCAGTCCTGCCAGGCCAGTTCGGCGCCCTTGGCGTCCGCGTGCGCGCCGAAGTCGTGGACGCTGATGCCGACCGGGGCGCCGAAGTGGTTGCGGCCGAAGAACCGGTGGAGCGTCTCGTCCGTGCGCAGGCCGATGAAGTACCGGCTGCGGAAGTCGATCACCGCGTCCAGTTCCGCGCCCGGGGCCTGGGCGCGGACGCGGGCGCCGTCCGTGGCGTCGTCGGGCAGGCCGAGGGCGCGGGCTAGCCTGCCGAAGGCGTCCGGGGCGAGGGAGGCGCGCGGGCCGTTGACGGCGGAGAAGGCGACGGGGCGGCCCGCGAAGTACGCCATGTACTGGCCCAGGGTGTGCAGGTGGAAGTCGGTGTGCCGGACGGCGCTCTCGTACCGCGTGTCCGCGCCGCCGGTGAGGACGCCGCTGCCGGTGAAGACGCCGCTGCCGGTGAAGACGCCGCTATGGGTGAAGACGCCGCTGCGGGCGTAGCGCAGCCAGGAGCGGCGACCGCCGTCGCGCGGCTCGATGGTGTGGTCGAGCTGGCTGAGGGTCTGGCCCGGCACGCCGTCCGGGTCCTCGACGCGGGCGGTGAGGCGGTGGGGCGGGTCCCAGCGGGTGACGGTGCCGCCGGAGGGGGCGGCGCCGCCCTCGCGGGGCTCGTACTCCATGGGCCAAAGCCAGCCGCCTGTGCCGGTGGTGAGGGCGGCCCAGAGCTGGGCCGCGGACCCCTCGACCTCCAGCTCCCTGACGATCTCGAACGCCTCGCCCGCCCCGTCCGCCGCACCGGCCTCCCCGGGGGCGGCGGGACTGCCACCGTCGGCCTTCCCCCGGCCTGCCCTGCGCCTGCCCGGCCTGCCCCTGCCCGTCCTGTCGTCACCGCTCATGCTCCACCGTCCCGCCGACCCCATGCGCTGTCCAGGCGAGCGAGGCGGTCAGCGGGAGTGCGCCGGGAAACTACGCCGTGCTCGGTACGAAGCCGTACGCGAACCGCTGTCGTTCATCGAGCCGCAGGCCTCTGTGTCCGTCCGGCCTGTCGGCGCCTGTCCGGCCTCTCGGCGCCCGCGTCGATGATGCCGACGGTCAGCCGGGCCAGCGGCCGGTCAGGCGCCGCACGCCGACCGCGCCGCCGCGGTCCACGGCCGCCCTGACCACGGCGAAGATCGCGCCTTGCAGCGCCGCGGCGGCGAGGATCTCGCCCCATGCGCGGTCCTCGTCGTGCGCGTCCGGGGCGTCGTCCTCGCCCGCCACCGCCTTCCAGGTGCGCTGGAACAGCGCGCTCGCGGCCAGGCCGCCCACCATGCCGAAGGCCATGCCGAGCGGCTTGTAGAGCAGCCGGACCCCGCTCATCAGCGGCCCGCCCGCTTGCGGCGGCGCAGCGCCGCGTAGGCGATCAGGACACCCGCGCCCGCCGCGAGGAAGGCCCGCGGGTGGCGGCCGCCGGTCCGTACGACGCCGCTCGCGGCAGCCCGCACGGGCTCGGGCGTGCCGTCCTGCACCCGGCGCGCGGCCTCGGCCACCTTCTCCTCGGCCTGCACCACGGCGCGGTGCTGCTCCGCGCGGGCCTTGCCGTCGAGCACGGCGCCCTTGGCCCGCTCGGCGCTCTCCGCCGCCTTGCCCTTCACCAGGGCCGCGCCCTCGGCGGCCTTGCCCTTGGCGCGGGCCGCGCCCTCGGCCGTCACGCTCTTCGCGTGTCCCGCCTCGTCCGCGGCCTTGCCCTTCGCGCGCGCCGCCTGTTCCGTCACCTTGTCCTTCACCTGTGCCGCCGTCCCTTGTACCTGGTCCTTGACCACTGCCGCCCGGTGCCGGGCGCGGGCCTTCACGTCCGCTTTCGCCGCCAGTTCCTCGACGGTCTCGCCGAGGCGGCCGCGGGTGTCCTCTATCTGCCGGCGCAGTTCGTCCGGCCCCTTCACGCCCGTGTTCTCGGAATCCTTCGGCGTATTCGTCATCGGTGGGCCCTTTCCTTGATCTCTTCGACGTCCGCCTTGACGCTGCCCATCGCCTCCTGCGGTACGGGCGGTACCGCGCGGGCCAGTTGCCCGCGGCCCACCACGGCGAGGACCGCGGCCACGACGAAGAGCACGCCGGTGACGATCAGCGCGGCGGCCCATACGGGCATCGCCAGGGAGAGGGCCGCGGCCGCCGTGGCCGACAGCGCCATGAGGCCGACGTACGAGACCGCGCCGGCCGCTCCGAGGAGCCCTCCGCCGCGTCCCGCGCGTTTGCCCTTCTCGGTCATCTCCTGGGCGGCGAGCCGCATTTCCTGCCGTACGAGTTCCGAAATCTGCGCGGTGGCCTGCTCGACGAGTTCTCCCACCGAGTGCTGCGCGTGGTCGCGCGTCGGCTGCTCCTTCATGGTCCCGGTCACAGTTTCGCCTCCCTCCTTCTGGGAGGCCCGGGTACCCGGGCAGGGCCGCGCTATCCCCGCTGGTCCCCGGTGAACCGCGCCAACTCTGCTTGGAACCAGTCCAGTCGTGCCTGCAGGAGCGCCGCCTCGGCCATCAGCTCGGGCATCCCGAGGGCGGCTGGGCCGCTCCCGGCCGCGGGCGGTGCGGCCGCGGCCACCCGCAGCCCTTCCCCCGCGATCCGGGCGAACTCCGCGACGGACAGCGCCTGCCGCCCGCCCCGGCACCGCCCGCACGCCGCCTCGACCACCCGCCAGCCGGGCACGCCCCGCCCCGCGTCGGCGAGCAGCGAGGCCGCGGCGCCGCACGGGCAGGGCGGCAGAGTCGCGCCGCGCACCCGCTGCCGCGCGTACCGGAAGCCGCGTTCGAAGCGGATGTACGCGCCGAGCACCGTCACTTCGAGGACGGCCGCCCCGCGGTGCTCGGCGGTGCACAGCAGGGCCTCGGCGGTGGCGCGGTCGTGGACGCAGTGGAAGCCGCAGTCGCAGCGGCGGTGCGGGGCGCGGTGTCGTCTGCCGTAGCCGCAGCTCGCCTCGTCGAGCACCCCGTACGGCAGGCCCGCGCCGAGGGAGACGCCGGTGAAGCCGGCCCGGGTGCCGTCGTGGGACAGCACCGGGCGGGCGATCTTGTATCCGGTGGGCGGCTCCGTCGGGCGTTCCTCGGCGAGCCGCAGCCTCATCGGGCGGCCGTGGCCTCGACCGGCCGTTCCGCGTCGGGTGCGGGCACGGACTTTCCGGGCTCCGTGGGCTGCTCCTCGTGGTGCGGGGGCTGATGCGGCTGGTGCGCGGGCCGGTGCGCGGGCCGCTCTTCGGCGATGCCGGTGGAGAGTGCCTTGCCGAGCTTCATGACGCCTCCTGGGGACCGACTGTCCCGCCATAGTGGCCCACACGGGGGCGAGTTGGCACTAGCGCCTACCTCATCTCGTAGCTCTACTGTCCATTACCTCGTAGAAGAATTAAGTGGAGCTTCAGCGACGGTGTGCCGAGACTGCACTCATGACCTCCCGACCCGCAGCACCCCTCGGTCGCGCCCTCTGCGCGATGATCACGCCTTTCACCGCCGAGGGCCTCCTCGACCTCGACGGCGCCCAGCGCCTCGCCGACCACCTGGTGTCCGGGGGCTGCGACGGACTCGTCCTGTCCGGCACCACCGGCGAGTCTCCGACCACCTCCGACGACGAGAAGGCGGCGCTGGTGCGGGCCGTGGCCGACGCGGTCGGCGGGCGCGCGACCGTCGTCGCGGGCGTCGGCAGCAGCGACACCCGGCACGCCGTCGAGCTGGCGCTGCGGGCCGAGAAGGCGGGCGCCGACGGCCTGTTGGTCCTCACGCCGTACTACAGCCTGCCGCCGCAGGACGCCGTCGAGGCGCACTTCCGCACGGTCATCGACGCCTGCGGGCTGCCGGTCCTGCTCTACGACATCCCGGGCCGCACCGGCACACGCATCGCGACGGAGACGGTGCTGCGGCTCGCGGACCATCCGCGGATCGTCGGCGTGAAGGACTGCGCGTACGACCTGCTCGGCAGTCAGAAGGTCATGCACGAGACGGAGTTGGCGTACTACGCGGGCTGCGACGAGTTCAACCTCGCGCTGTACGCGGTGGGCGGCGCGGGCTGCGTCAGCACGGTGGCCAACGCGCTGCCCGGCCTGCCGCGGGCGGTCTTCGACGCGTTCGACGCCGGTGACACGGAGCGAGCGCGGCGGCTGCAGTTGGCCGCCACCCCGCTGATCGAGGCGATGATGGCGTCGGGCCTGCCCGGCGCGGTCACCGCGAAGGCGTTGCTCGGCGCGGGCGGCCTGCCCGCGGGCCCGGTCCGGGCACCGCTGCTGCCCGCCGGCCGCGAGGCGACCGACGGGCTGCTCGCCGTCCACGGGGAGGCGCGGGCGGCGGTGCGGTGATCAGCGCCGGGCGAAGAGCGGTGTCCAGCGCCCGCCGGAACCGTCCTTCGGCGAACGGTAGCCGCTGAGGGGAACCGTCTTCTTGCTTCCGACGGTGATCAGCACGAGCCGCTGGCGGTACTCGCTCGTGCCGGGCGCGCTGTCCCAGGCGATGAGCCGCTTGTCGTCGGCCCAGGCGAGGAGCTGCTGGCCGGGCAGCTTGGCGACCCGCTTGCCGGTGAGGGGGTCGAGCACCTCGGTGGCGGTGGTCTCGGCGCCGCCCGCGAAGTCACCGGCGGCGAGCTTCCCGTCCGGGGAGAGCCGGGCCTCGACGAACCAGTTCAGGTGCTGCTCCCGCGCGGGCGTGCTCTTCTTGTGCCCCGCGAAGTCGTAGTACTGCTGGCTCGGCTCGCGGATGCGGCCCGAGTAGACCAGCGAGCCGTCCGCACTGAACTCGAAGTCCTGCCGGCTGTTGATGTCCGACATGCCGAACCCGCCGCTCTTGGTCTTCACCTCGCTCCAACTGCCCTTCCCCGAGGCCACGTCGAGGACGTAGAAGCCGGTCCTGCTCGGATCGGAGGGCCCCGGCTCCTCGTGCTTGCCGTCGTTGATCGGCCGGTCCTTGTCGAGCCGGTCCGGGTCCTTCGCGTACGTCGTCGCGACGAGTTTCCTGCCGTCGGGCGAGAACACGACGCCGCCGACCCCGCGGTCCACGGTGATCCAGCGCTCGACCTTGCCCGTGATCAGGTTCAGCAGGCCGATCCGCTTCGTGGGCAGACCGCGCTCCAGGACGGCGGCGGTCCGCATGCCGGGCGCGACGTCGAGCAGCGACCAGCGCGACGCCTCGCGGTAGGTGCCGGTCTTCTGGTCGAGCAGCCGGTAGGTGCGGGTCATGACGGCGTCGCCGTCGGGCTGCTTGACCCTCTTGTTCGTGCTGTACGCGGCGAGGGCCGTGTCACCCGCGGCGATCAGCTCCCGCGGCGGCGTCTGGCCGGGGTGCGCGACGACGTCGCCGCTCTGCAGCTCACTGGCCGGGCGCGGCTCCTGACTCCCGGAGTCGGCGCCGAGGACCGGCACGGCCACCGCGACGACGGCGGCCGTCGCCACGGCGAGCGAGGTGCCCACGACCGCCCGGTTCCTGCGCCGCTTCCGCGCGGCCAGCACGCGGTCGGCGAAGTTCCCCGGCACGGGCGGGCCCTGGTCCGCCTCCTCCCGCAGCGACTCGCGCACGAGATCGGTCACGTTCACGGTCGTACCTCCATGGGCGAGAAGTCGTGAGAAGCGGGCCGCTCCGCGGTGTCGTGCCCGCCGAGGCGCGCGAGCTCGGGCGCGAGGCCCCGCAGCCGGGCGAGCGAGCGGTGCGTGGTGCTGCGCACGGTGCCGACGGAGCAGCCGAGGGCGGCGGCCACCTCCGCCTCCGGCAGATCCTCGAAGTAGCGCAGTACGAGCACGGTCCGCTGTCGCGCGGTGAGTTTGGCGAGGGCCCCGCGCATCACGATGCGCAGTTCCGCCGCGGACGTGCCGTCCCCCGACGCGGCACGTTCGGGCGGTTCCGCGACGGCCAGTTCGCGGCGCGGCCACTTCAGCCGCCACCTGCTGACCTGCTGCCGGTACAGGATCCGGCGGACGTACGCCTCCGGCTCGTCGATGCGCTGCCACCGCCCGGCCGCCTTGACGAGCGCGTTCTGCAGCAGGTCCTCGCCCGCGTGCCGGTCGCCCCCGCTGAGCAGTACGGCCGTCTTCAGCAGCGCCGACGATCTGGTCTCCACGAACTCCCGGAAACTGTCCTGCTCATGGGCATTCATCGTCACCTTCGCTCCCTGGTGGGCCTGTTGCCCTCCCGCATGGATAGGGACGGGTCCGGGCGCCTCCCGCTATGCCTGTGTCCGAAGAAATGTGTGTCCCCAAAAAAGAGCGGCCGCCCCGAGTGGGGCGGCCGCTCCGGTGGAACGCGTTCAGGCCGCGGCCGGGAAGCCCGCCGCCTTGGTCCAGCGCAGCGTGTCACTGCCCCGGCTGAAGGTGACCTTCTTGCCTCCGGGAGCGACGACGATCTTCTCCCAGCCGTCGAAGTCCTTCGTGAGGTGCTTGGCCCACTTCGTCAGCGGTCCGACGGCGACCGCGGCGACCGACTCGGTCGGCGGCTCGCCGTCCGCGCAGTACGGACCGAAGTCGCCGAAGGCCGCGACGGTGCCGTCCTTGGCCTTGAGGGTGATGCCCTGACAGGCGTCGGTCCTCGTTTTGTACACGACGGCGGGCTTGGACCACCCCTTGGCGCTGGGGCTGTAGTCCTGCACGTAGAGCCCCTTGCCCCGCAGGTAGTACATGGCCACGCGCCGCTTGTCGGCGAGCTTGACCGACGCGTCGAACGGGCTCGGGCTGCCGCTCCACGGGATGTCGCTCCTGCCCAGCGGATGGCTGTGGTCGCCGGTCGCCCGGGGCTGCCCCACGCTCTGTCCGCACCCGATGACCAGGCCGAGCACCGCGACGGCGCCGAGGGCCACGGCCCGCGCACCCGTTCTGTTCATGTCGCTCCCCATGGACCTCAGTTGTGGCTGTGCAGGACGTCGTTCAGGCCGCCCCACACCGCGTTGTTCGGGCGGGCCTCGACGGCACCGGTGACCGAGTTGCGGCGGAAGAGGATGTTCGAGGCGCCGGAGAGCTCACGGGCCTTGACGATCTGGCCGTCGGGCATGGTCACGCGAGTGCCCGCGGTGACGTACAGACCGGCCTCGACGACGCACTCGTCGCCCAGCGCGATGCCGACGCCCGCCTCGGCGCCGATCAGGCAGCGCTCGCCGATGACGATGCGGACGTTGCCGCCGCCGGAGAGCGTGCCCATCGTGGAGGCGCCGCCGCCGATGTCCGAGCCGTCACCGACGACGACACCGGCGGAGATGCGGCCCTCGACCATGGAGGTGCCGAGCGTGCCCGCGTTGAAGTTCACGAAGCCCTCGTGCATGACCGTCGTGCCCTCGGCGAGGTGCGCGCCGAGCCGCACCCGGTCGGCGTCGGCGATGCGGACGCCCTTGGGCGCCACGTAGTCCGTCATGCGCGGGAACTTGTCGACGGACGTCACGGCGAGGTGCAGGCCCTCGGCGCGGGCGTTGAGCCGCACCTTGTCGAGGTCGTCGACGGCGACCGGGCCGAGCGAGGTCCAGGCGACGTTGGCGAGGAAGGCGAACTGGCCGTCGAGGTTCACGCCGTGCGGCTTGACCAGGCGGTGGCTGAGCAGGTGCAGGCGCAGGTAGACGTCGTGGGCGTCCAGCGGCTTGTCGTCGAGGGACCCGATGACCGTACGTACGGCGACGATCTCCACGCCACGGCGGGCGTCCGGGCCGATGGCCTTGGCCGCGCCCTCGCCGAGCAGCTCCACGGCGCGCTCGGCGGTCAGCCGCTCGCTGCCGGCCGGGCCGGGCTCGGCGACGAGCTCGGGGGCGGGGAACCAGGTGTCGAGAACGGTGCCGTCGGCGGTGACGGTGGCGAGGCCTGCGGCGACGGCGCCGGTGGTGCGGGAAGCGTTCGTGTCGGTCATGGGTGAAACCTAACCGGAGGTGCGGCGCGCGGGCGAACCGGTCTCAGCGTCCGGGCCGCGTACGGCGACGGCGACCGATCCCGCCCCCGTCCAGCCCCGCACGCACCCCGCCGTTGGCCGCGAACCGGGTGACCGCGAAGCCCTGGCGGCGGGCGCCCTCGGGCACGGTGACGGCGACGCGGCTGCACGCTGGAGTCCTGCACCTACCGCGACCAGCTCGCGGAGTTGACCGCGGCGGTCGCGGTAGGTGCACGGGGTGTCGTCACAGCGCCCCGACGAACAGCGGGCGTTCGCCGAAAAGGAGGGCCTGCGCTTCCCGCTGCTCTCGGACGCGGACCTGGCCCTGACGGCGGCCCTGCGCCTGCCGACGTTCCGCGCGGCGGGCGTGAGCAGGCTGAAGCGGCTCACGCTGGTGTCACGGCGAGCGTCGAGGCGGCGCTCCGGACGGTACGGCGCCCGGGGTCCCGCACCGGCTGAGCGTGTGCCGGAGCGGGCCCCATGACCGCGAATGCCCGAGTGTCACTGCGAATGTGTGCGCGCCCGCAGATGGAGTCGACCGAAGTAAAGCATTCCCACTATTCCGCCCGCCGCACCGACGGCGCACAATACGGTCGCCCACCGAGCCATTCCCTGGGTCATCCACAGCAGGCTCACCGCGACCAATGCCAGAGAAAGCAGAAATCGCTCTCCATATCCCGGGCCGCGGCGGCCCATCAGTCCCTGCTGGCGGTGCACGAGTACTTGACGCCCTTCATTTTGATGGTCCGCCATCCTGCCATCACCCCTACCGTCGAATTCGTCGGGGCGACGTCGGTTCCGCCACCGCCGCCACCCTCCTTCCGGCAGTAATAGCCGAGGGCGTCAAGCTTCTTGATGGCGCTCATCGCCTGGTACTTCTTGTACGACTTGATCATGGCTGCCCGCTTCTGGGCAGGCGTCGCTTCCTTTGCCTTCGTGTACGCGTAGCACCCGACGCTGGCGCCGATCCCTACCCACGATGCCCCCTTGGCCAGGGCTTTGGCAAGGCCTGCCGCGCCACTGCCGATCCCCAGGACGGCACAGATCTCATCAGCGCCGAGAGCCTGCCGGTCCGCCGCCGCAGGCGCGGCCACCGAATTCCCCTCTTCGTGTTCCGCAGCCGCATACGCCGCATTACCCGCCACCCCGGTCAAGGCGCAGGCAATCACGACGGAAATTCCCTTATTGCGCATGCTCACGAACTACTCCCCGAACTTCGGTGCAATTGCTTGGTCAATGCACTCGGGACGCTATCAGCGGGTACTCGGCACACGCAATGGTCTTGTTTGCACAGTGGGAATCCTTAACGTGGCCCATTCGACGGAGCACTCGGCGCAAGGAGTCGGCCGAGCATCTCCCGCGCGCACTCCTCGTCGTACTCGCCCCCCGTGAGCAGCACCTGCAGGCTTATCCCGTCCATCAGGGCGACGAGGGCGCGCGCGGTGACCGGGTCGGTGCGCCGCTCCACCAGCTCGGCGATCCCGGCGCACCACTCGGCGGCCACCGGGCGCAGGGCGGGCCTGCGCAGCGCGGCGAGGTAGAGCTCGTACTCCAGCTCGAGTCCGGCGCGCTCCCCCGCGAACCACTCGCCGAGCAGCCGGGCGAGCTCCCCCGCGATGTCGGCCCGCGGGTCCTCGAACGCGCCACCGGCCTCCATCACCTTCGCGAAGCCCTCGTTGCTCTGCCGCAGCGCCGCCACCATCAGCTCGTCGAGCGTCTTGAAGTGGTACGTGGTCGAGCCGAGCGGCACGTCCGCCTCGGCGGCGACCGAGCGGTGACTGAGCCCGCCGATTCCCTTCACCCCGACGACCCGGATCGCGGCGTCGATGATCCGCTGGCGGCGCTCGGGATCGTAGCGGCGGGCCATCAGTGGGCCCCGCCCAGGTTGAGCACGATGACGCCCGCGATGACGAGTGCGATGCCCGCGACCTTGATCAGGTTGGCCGACTCCCCCAGGAACATCATGCCGATGGCGGCGACGGCCGCGGTGCCGATACCGGCCCAGATCGCGTAGGCGGTGCCCACGGAGAGGGTCTTCAGGGTCTGTGCGAGCAGCGTGAAGGCGAGCAGATAGCCCACGACGGTGATGAGCGAGGGCCACAGCTTGCTGAACCCCTCGCTGAACTTCATGGCCGTGGTCCCGGCCACCTCCGCCGCGATCGCCGCGGCCAGCAGTGCGTATCCCATGCGTACGAGTGTACATATCGTTGTGTACGACCGTACGCAACGGAGGCGGCCTCCCGCCCGGCGCTTTCCAGCAAAATGGGGCCCACGTCGTCGAAGCGGGGACCCTCCATGGCAACTACGCAGCATCCGGAGTTCGGAGCGGCGGTCCGGCAGCTCATACGTGACTCGGGCCTGACACTCGACCGCATCGTGTCGGCCAGCCGCACCCGGCGCCGCGTGGCGCTCTCCCGGACCGTGTTGAGCAGTTGGCAGAACGGCAGGTCCCGGCCCGCGACGTGGGCGTCACTGCAGACTTTCCTGAGCATCGTCGGCGAACTGTCGAGCCTGCCCCGGGCCCGGATCGATCCCCGCGAATGGGAAGCTCGCTACCGCGCCTCCGGAGCGGTCCCGCTGCCCACGCGCAGGGCCGTCCCCACGCTCCGGGACGCACCGCTCGTCCGGGACACGGACCCGATCCTGCTGGGCGTCCGCCAGGCCCGGAAGAACGACGATGTCGACCCGGTGCCCCCGTACGTGGAGCGTGATGTCGACCCGGCCGTGGATGACGCTCTGCGCGCGGCGGCCGCGGCAGGCGGCATGGTTCTCCTCAAGGGTGACTCGACGGCAGGCAAGACCCGGACGGCCTTCGAGGCCATGAGCCGGGTCCTGCCGGACCTGCCTCTGCTCTGCCCGCCCCGGGAGAGCTCCTTCGACTCCTGCGTCGAGAACGCCCGCGTCCTGGCCGAGCAGGGCAGGCAGTGCGTGGTCTGGCTGGACGAACTGGAGCACTTCCTGGGGTCCGGTCGGCTCGATACCGACGCGCTGCGGCGGCTCGTCGACTGCCGGTCCGTACTTCTGGCGACCATGCGTCTCGCCGAGTACAACAGCCGCAGGCCCCGCCCCACCCGTACGGCCAAGGGCAGCGACGCCTATACGCGGATCGACGTCAGCGACCCCGTGCTCAAGGCCGCCGAAGCGATCGATCTGCCCCGCGTGTGGAGCGCGCCGGAACTGGCACGCACCGCGGCGGAGATCGATCCGCGGCTGGTCGACGCCCTGCGCCACCATCGGCGACACGGCATCGCCGAGTACCTGTCGGCGGGCCCGCACCTCTGGGACCGCTGGCGCAACTCCCGTTACGTAGGCGGGAATCCGCGCGGTCATGCCCTGGTGGCCGCCGCCGTCGACCTCGCACGGTCGGGTCTGAGCGGTCCGCTCCCGACGGGCCTCATCACTTCTCTGCACACCGGGTATCTCTCCGGCGAAGCCGACGCCCTGCTCACACCGGAACCCCTCGATGAAGCGTTGGCCTGGGCGAGCCAGGACCCGATCGGCGTCAGCCGTCTCCTGCTGCCCGTCGGAGAGGACACGTGGCGCCCCTTCGACTACCTGGTCGACATGCTCTCCCTCAGCGGTACCGCCCCGGTGGTGCCGGACGAGGTCAGGGAAGCGGCCGTCGCCCATGCCTCCTCCGTGGAGGAGCGTTACGGCGTGGGCGTCTCCTGCTACCGCGCCGACCGGGGCGACCTCGCGTTGCGTTCCCTCCTGCCGTCCGCGGAAGCCGGACACATCGGCTCGATGCTGTACGTCGGGTCGATCCTCCTGGACCGGGACGAGGAAGCGGCCGCGGCCGCGTGGTGGCTGCGCCTCGCGAAGGCGGGCAACGCCAAGGGCATGCTCAACCTCGGGGTGCGGTACTCGCGCCAGGGCCGGGCGAAGAAGGCCGAGAAGTGGTGGCGCCGAGCCTACGGACTGGGCCTCGTGGAGGCAGGCGCCAAGCTCGCGAACATGCACGAGGACCGCGGAGAGCACGACGAGGCCGAGCGGCTCTGGGCTCTGGCGCTCGAAGCGGAAGTCCCGGACGCCTTCTTCCGCTTCGGCATCCTCGCGTACCGGAAACGGGACTTCGACGAGGCGACGAGGCTCTACCTCGAAGCAGCCAGGAAGGGGCACCGGGAGGCGACCACCAACCTCGCCCAGGTCTACTTCGCCGAGGGACGCCAGGAGGAGGCCGAGAAGCTCTATGTCATCGCCGCGGAGGCGGGAGACCACGTCGCCATGCGTGCCCTCGGGCTGCTCAACGAATGGCGGGGCAAGTTCTCCCCACCGGACGAAGCCCCCGAGGACCGGACGCGCCGCATGTCCGATGCGCTGCAGAAGCTGTTCGACCAAGCCGAGCAGGAGGGCAAGTGGAACGAGCAGGCCAAGTCCGCCAAGGAGTGGTATCGCCGGGCCGCCGCCCACGGCGACCTGATGTCGCTCCGGCTCCTCGGGAACCTCTACCACCGGCGCCACAAGTACGAGAAGGCCCACAAGTGCTACCGGCGGGCGGCGAAGCTCGGAGATCCACTTTCCGCCGCGTACTTCAGGCAGCCCGTGCTCGCCGGAGTCCGGCCGCCGGACCGGCCGCCGGACGTGGATCCGGACCGCCCCGACGACGAGTTCGAGGACGACGGCCCCCGGCAGCCCACTCCGCGCACACTGGCCGTCCTGAAGGCCGCACTGGAGATCGAGGCCGACGCCGCCGTGGATGTGCTGGCGGAGATCGAGGGCCGTCCCGTCACCACCGAGGAATCATTCATCGGCTGCTTCGACATGCTGCCGGCCCAGACCTGGCAGCAGGGAACCCAGTGGCGCCGGGAGATGATCCGCTGCTTCGACGACCTCGCGCACGACATCGCCGACAGCCGCCTCCCGCTGCCGTGCTGCACCGGCGAGGAGATGGCCCTGCATCTGGCGCTGGAGCACGCGGCTGCCATTACGGAGGACTCGCCGGATCTGGCCGAGGAATTCTGCGAGGGCGCACCGGCCCGGCCCGGTGACTACGACTGGTGGGCCTGCAAGCGGGCGCTCCTCGAAGACGACGACGTGCTGATGCTCTACCAACCCTGGATGGAAGGCATCGAGGAGCCCGACAACGACGTCAACCAGCGGCTCGGGATGGCGAATCTCGCTCCCGACGACTGGTTCACACCCTTCCGCGACGACCGGCCCCGTGCCGTCGACCGCGGATTCCGGTCCCGGCCCGGACCCCACAGAAATTCCGGTTCATAGCATGTGACCTGCGCAGACAGAGGTTCCGAGGGATCAGGACCACTCCGTACGACAGCACGCGGGGCTTCGATCGGCCCATCAGGCCATCAAGCCACCAGGCCGTCAAGCCATCAGTCCGCAAGTGCCGTCGAAAGGGCCGTCATGCCGTTGACCGAGCTGGTCTTCGTGATCCTCATCCCGCTGGTCTCTGCCCTCGCTCTGCTCATCGGGTTCCTCGCCGCGCTGCGGGGGCTGCACGGTGAGCAACGGATCAGCGCCTTCCGTACGTTCGTCCGTGCGCTGCGCCGCTGAACATGGAGAGGCCCCCCGGAGAATCCTCCGGGGGGCCTCGAAAGCCTCGAAGCAGGGCGGTCTCCGCCCGGCTCAGGCCGTCTCAGACGTTGAACCCCAAGGCCCGCAGCTGCTCGCGTCCGTCGTCCGTGATCTTGTCCGGGCCCCACGGCGGCATCCAGACCCAGTTGATCCGGAGTTCGTTGACGATGCCCTCCGTCGCCGACTTCGCCTGGTCCTCGATGACGTCGGTCAGCGGGCAGGCCGCGGACGTCAGCGTCATGTCGATCGTGGCGATGTTGGCGTCGTCGACGTGCACGCCGTAGATCAGGCCGAGGTTGACGACGTCGATGCCCAGCTCGGGGTCGACGACGTCGTACAGCGCCTCGCGGACCTCTTCCTCCGAAGCGGGCTTCGTCGTGAGTGTCTCGTTCTCGCTCATGCCGTCTTCCTTTCAGCGGCCCCGTCGGTCTCGCCCAGTGCCTGGGCCGTCGCGTCCTTCCAGGCCATCCAGCTCAGCAGGGCGCACTTCACACGCGCCGGGTACTTGGAGACCCCGGCGAACGCGACCGCGTCCTCAAGGACCTCCTCCATCGCGTCGTCCGGCTCCAGCTTGCCCTTGGACTGCATCAGTTCCAGGAAGACTTCCTGGATCTTCTGCGCCTCGGCGAGCTCCTTGCCGACCAGGAGGTCGTTCAGGACGGACGCGCTGGCCTGGCTGATGGAGCAGCCCTGGCCCTCGTACGACACGTCGGCGATCGTCGACCCGTCGTACTTCACGCGCAGCGTGATCTCGTCGCCGCACGTCGGGTTGACGTGGTGCACCTCGGCGTCGCCATCGCGCAGACCACGCCCGTGCGGGTGCTTGTAGTGGTCCAGGATGACTTCCTGGTACATCGAATCCAGCTTCACGTTGCCCAGCAGCCCCTCAGCCGAAGAAGTTCCGTACGTGCTCCAGGCCGTCGACGAGCGCGTCGATCTCGCCGGGCGTGGAGTACAGATAGAACGACGCTCGCGTGGTCGCAGGAATTCCGTAGCGGAGGCAGACGGGGCGCGCGCAGTGGTGGCCGACGCGGACCGCGATGCCTTCCTCGTCGAGCACCTGGCCCACGTCGTGCGGGTGGATGTCGCCGAGCGTGAAGGAGATCGCGGCGCCGCGCTCCTCGGCCGTGGTGGGGCCGATGATGCGGAGGTCGGGGACCTCAAGGAGGCGCTTGACCGCGTACTCGGTGATCGCGTGCTCATGCGCGGCGATCTTGTCCATGCCGATGGCGGACAGGTAGTCCACGGCCGCGCCCAGGCCCACGGCCTGGGAGACCGGGGGCGTGCCCGCCTCGAACTTGTGCGGCGCGGGAGCGTACGTCGACGAGTTCATCGACACCGTCTCGATCATCTCGCCGCCGCCGAGGAAGGGCGGGAGGTCCTCCAGGAGCTCCTGCCGTCCCCACAGGACGCCGATGCCCGTCGGGCCGCACATCTTGTGGCCGGTGAAGGCCACGAAGTCGGCCTGCAGCGCCTGCACGTCGAGCGGCATGTGCGGGGCGGCCTGCGAGGCGTCGATCAGGACGAGCGCGCCGACCTCCTGGGCGCGGCGCACGATGGCCTCGACCGGGTTGTGCGTGCCCAGGATGTTGGAGACCAGCACGAAGGAGACGATCTTCGTCTTCTCCGTGATGACCTCCTCGATGTTCGAGAGGTCGAGGCGGCCGTCGTCCGTGAGGCCGAACCACTTCAGCTTCGCGCCGGTGCGCTGCGAGAGCAGCTGCCACGGGACGATGTTGGAGTGGTGCTCCATCTCCGTGATGACGATCTCGGTCTCGTGGTCCACGCGGTAGGGCTCATCGGCCCAGCCGAGCATGTTGGCCACGAGGTTGAGCGACTCCGAGGCGTTCTTGGTGAAGATCACCTCGTCGCGGGAGGGCGCGTTGATGAACGCCGCCACCTTGTCGCGGGCGCCCTCGTACAGCGCCGTGGCCTCCTCGGCGAGGACGTGCACGCCGCGGTGGACGTTGGCGTTGTGCTGTTCGTAGTACTCGTTCAGCACGTCGAGGACCTGGCGCGGCGTCTGCGAGGTCGCCGCGTTGTCCAGGTACACGAGCTTCTTGCCGTCGTGGATCGTGCGATCCAGGATCGGGAAGTCCTTGCGGATCGCCTCGGTGTCGAGGAGGCCGGAGAGCCCCTGGTGGGCCACTGTCACGCGGATGCGCCACCCTTCGTGTAAGCCTCGTAGCCCTCGGCCTCGAGCTTGTCGGCGAGCTCGGCGCCGCCGGACTCGGCGATGCGGCCGTTCGCGAAGACGTGCACGAAGTCGGGCTTGATGTAACGCAGGATGCGCGTGTAGTGGGTGATGAGGAGCGTGCCCACCTCACCCGTCTCGCGGACGCGGTTGACGCCGTCCGAGACCTGGCGCAGCGCGTCGACGTCCAGGCCGGAGTCCGTCTCGTCGAGGATCGCGATCTTCGGCTTGAGGAGCTCCATCTGCAGGATCTCGTGGCGCTTCTTCTCACCGCCGGAGAAGCCCTCGTTCACGTTGCGCTCGGCGAAGGCCGGGTCCATCTGGAGCTGCTCCATCGCGGACTTGACCTCCTTCACCCAGGTGCGCAGCTTGGGGGCCTCGCCGCGGATCGCCGTCGCCGACGTACGCAGGAAGTTGGAAACCGAGACGCCGGGGACCTCGACCGGGTACTGCATGGCGAGGAACATGCCGGCGCGGGCACGCTCGTCGACGGACATCTCCAGGACGTCTTCGCCGTCGAGGGTCACGGTGCCCTGCGTGATCGTGTACTTGGGGTGGCCCGCGACGGAGTAGGCGAGGGTCGACTTGCCGGAGCCGTTCGGGCCCATGATGGCGTGGGTCTCGCCCTGCTTCACGGTCAGGTCGACGCCCTTGAGGATCTCCTTGGTGGAGTTGTCGGCCTCGACGGTGACGTGCAGGTCCTTGATTTCAAGCGTTGCCATGGGTGCCTCAGGACTCCTGGGAAGGGGAGGCGTGCACATCAACGAGTACATCGCCCCCTTCGATCTTTACGGGGTATACGGGGACGGGGCGCGTCGCGGGGAGGCCGGACGGCTTGCCGGTGCGGAGGTCGAAGCTGGAGCCGTGCAGCCAGCACTCGATCTGGCAGTCCTCCACCTCGCCCTCGGAGAGGGAGACGTTCGCGTGCGAGCAGATGTCGTGGATCGCGTACACCTCGCCCTCGGTGTGGACGACCGAGACGGGCGTGCCGTCGAGTTCCACCCGCTTGGGGGTGTCCTCCTCCAGCTCGCTCAGTCCGCAGGCCCGAACGAAGCGGGCTTGGTCGAGGCTCATGCGGTGGTCGCCTCCAGCTCCTCTTCGATCTTGGCGATGAGGCGCTCCTCGACGTCGGGCAGGCCGATCTGCTGGACCAGCTCGGCGAAGAAGCCACGGACGACGAGGCGGCGGGCCTCTTCCTCCGGGATGCCGCGCGACTGCAGGTAGAAGAGCTGCTCGTCGTCGAAGCGGCCGGTCGCCGAGGCGTGGCCCGCGCCGACGATCTCGCCGGTCTCGATCTCGAGGTTCGGCACCGAGTCGACCCGGGCGCCGTCGGTCAGAACCAGGTTGCGGTTCATCTCGTACGTGTCCGTGCCCTCGGCGGCGGCCTCGATGAGGACGTCGCCGATCCACACCGCGTGGGCGTCGTCGCCCTGGAGCGCGCCCTTGTAGACGACGTTGGACTTGCAGTGCGGGGTGTTGTGGTCGACCAGGAGGCGGTGCTCCTGGTGCTGGCCCGCGTCGGTGATGTACAGGCCGAAGAGCTCGGCCTCGCCGCCGGTGCCCGCGTAGTGCACGCGCGGGTGGAGACGGACCAGGTCGCCGCCGAAGGTGACGACGACGGACTTGAAGGTGGCGTCGCGGCCGACCAGCGCGTTGTGCTGGGCGACGTGCACCGCCTTGTCGTCCCAGTCCTGGACGGAGACGACGGTGAGCTTGGCGCCGTCGCCGACGACGAAGTCGACGTTGGCGGCGAGCACGGCGTCACCGGTGTGGTCGATGACGACCAGGGCCTCAGCGAACGCGCCCAGCTCGATGACCTGGTGCGCGAAGGCGGTGCCGCCCTCGCCGTGCACGGCGATGCGGATCGGCTCGGTGAGCACCGTCTCCTTGGGGACGGTGACGACCGAGGCCTTCTCGAAGGACGAGTACGCCTGGGCGGCGACGCGGTCTACGGGCTTGCCCGCCTTGCCGACGCGGGCGTCGTCGCGGCCGACGGTCTCCTGGGTGACGCCCTCGGGGGCGCTCACCTCGACGCGGATGCCGCCGTCGGCGACAGCGGTGCCGTCGTGCAGGCCGCGCAGGCGCTCCAGCGGGGTGAACCGCCACTCCTCCTCGCGCCCGTGCGGCACGGGGAAGCTGTCCACGTCGTAGGACGGGGGCGCGCTCATGCGGGTGGCGACGGTGGACTCGGCGGCCACCGCGATGGACCCGGCGGTCGTCGACCCGACCGGAATATTCTGAGCCTCAGCCATGGCTGTCGTCGTGCTCTCTCTCTGCGTAAGAAGTCAGTCGCTGCGAAGGATGGTCGCCGGAATTAACCGACCGAACCCTCCATCTGCAGCTCGATCAGCCGGTTCAGCTCCAGGGCGTACTCCATGGGCAGCTCCTTGGCGATCGGCTCGACGAAGCCGCGGACGATCATCGCCATGGCCTCGAACTCCGTCATGCCGCGGCTCATCAGGTAGAAGAGCTGGTCGTCGGAGACCTTGGAGACCGTGGCCTCGTGCCCCATGGAGACGTCGTCCTCGCGGACGTCGACGTAGGGGTAGGTGTCCGAGCGGGAGATCGTGTCGACGAGCAGGGCGTCGCAGAGCACGTTCGACTTCGATCCGGCGGCGCCCTCACCGATCTCGACGAGGCCGCGGTACGACGTACGACCGCCGCCGCGCGCCACCGACTTGGAGACGATGTTGGAGGACGTGTTCGGCGCCATGTGGACCATCTTGGAGCCGGCGTCCTGGTGCTGGCCCTCGCCCGCGAAGGCGATGGACAGCGTCTCGCCCTTGGCGTGCTCGCCCATGAGGTAGACGGCGGGGTACTTCATCGTCACCTTGGAGCCGATGTTGCCGTCGATCCACTCCATGGTCGCGCCCTCGTACGCCACGGCGCGCTTGGTGACCAGGTTGTAGACGTTGTTCGACCAGTTCTGGATCGTCGTGTAGCGGCAGCGGCCGCCCTTCTTCACGATGATCTCGACGACGGCCGAGTGCAGCGAGTCCGACTTGTAGATCGGCGCGGTGCAGCCCTCTACGTAGTGGACGTAGGCGTCCTCGTCGACGATGATCAGCGTCCGCTCGAACTGGCCCATGTTCTCCGTGTTGATACGGAAGTAGGCCTGGAGCGGGATCTCGACGTGTACGCCCTTGGGGACGTAGATGAACGAGCCACCGGACCACACGGCGGAGTTCAGCGACGCGAACTTGTTGTCACCGACGGGGATGACGGTCCCGAAGTACTCCTTGAAGAGCTCCGGGTGCTCCTTCAGCGCCGTGTCGGTGTCCATGAAGATGACGCCCTGCTCCTCCAGGTCCTCACGGATCTGGTGGTAGACGACCTCGGACTCGTACTGGGCCGCGACACCGGCGACGAGGCGCTGCTTCTCCGCCTCGGGGATGCCGAGCCTGTCGTACGTGTTCTTGATGTCCTCGGGCAGGTCCTCCCAGGACTCCGCCTGCTTCTCCGTGGACCGCACGAAGTACTTGATGTTGTCGAAGTCGATGCCCGACAGGTCCGAGCCCCAGTTGGGCATGGGCTTCTTGTCGAAGAGCCGCAGGCCCTTGAGGCGCAGCTTGGTCATCCACTCCGGCTCGGACTTCTTCGCCGAGATGTCCTTGACGACGTCCTCGTTGATGCCGCGCTTGGCGGAGGCACCCGCCGTGTCGGAGTCGGCCCAGCCGTATTCGTACGTGCCCAGACCCTCGAGTTCGGGGTGGGCAGTCTCCGTGGGGAGCGTCATGCGGGGTTCCTCCCGGCCGTGCTTGCTGATGCTGATGTGGTGGTCCGTGTGGTGCTGTCGCCGCCGCTGCCACTGCGCGGGATGAACGTCGTGCAGACGCCGTCTCCGTGGGCGATCGTGGCGAGGCGCTGCACATGCGTGCCGAGCAGCGTGGAGAACATTTCCGTCTCCGCCTCGCACAGCTGCGGGTACTGCTCGGCGACATGGGCGACAGGGCAGTGGTGCTGGCAGAGCTGCTCGCCGACCGGTGCGCTACGCGCCGTAGCAGCGTACCCGTCGGCGGTCAATGCCTTCGCGAGAGCCTCGGTGCGCTGTTCGGGGGGTGCGGCGGCCATCGCCTTGCGGTACGTCTCGGCCTGGGCCGCGATCCTCGCCCGGGCGAATTCGACGACCGCGCCCTCGCCGTGCTGCTCGGTGATCCAGCGGAGCGCGTCCGCGGCCAGCTTGTCGTACGACTGGTCGAAGGCGTCGCGTCCGCAGTCGGTCAGGGCGAAGACCTTGGCGGGCCTGCCCCGGGTCCTTGCGCCGTAGACGCGCTGCTCACGGGGCTCGACGACGTTCTCATGGGCGAGGGCGTCGAGGTGCCGGCGGACGGCCGCCTGGGTGAGGCCGAGGCGCTTCGCGAGGTCGGCGACGGTGGACGGGCCGTGATCCAGGATGGACCGCGCGACACGGTTGCGCGTCGAACGCTCACCGGTCGCGAGTTCCTCCTGCGGAGCCTCGCCAACGTTTTTCACAACGCCATTGTTGCGTAATTCCTCAGAGCCTGACAACCCGCGCCCTCAGCGACCCCTGGTGCGCTGCATCACTTAGGCATACCTAAGCTGACCTGCGGAAACGATCACCGATCGATCAAACCGGTGGCGCCCCCGAGCCCCGTCGAGCAGAGTCGACAACCATGCCGACACCCCCTCCGACCGGCCCTTTGTGCACCCGCGCGACGCTCGCCGACGAGCTCCTGAAGCTCGGTGTGCTCCCTGGTGAGACCCTCCTCGTCCACACCTCGCTCAGCGCCCTCGGCTGGGTCGCGGGCGGCGCGGTCGCCGTCGTCCAGGCGCTGCTCGACACGCTGGGCCCGGACGGCACGCTGGTGGCCCCCGCCCACTCCGGCGACAACTCCGACCCCGCGCTGTGGCAGAGCCCGCCCGTGCCCGCGACGTGGCAGCCCGTGATCCGCGCGTCGCTGCCCGCGTACGACCCGCTGACCACGCCACCTCCGGGCACGCCCACGACTGCCGCCTCGGTGAGCGCAGCCCCCTGGCGCGCCTGGAGAAGGCGGGCGCCCGCGTCCTGCTCCTCGGAGCCGGGTTCGACGCCTGTACGGCCTTCCATCTGGCCGAGTACCGGATCCCCGGCCCCTCGGCGGAGAACTCCTTCGCCGTCATGACGTCCAAGGGGCGCCGCTGGCAGACCGTGCGGGAACGCTCGATCTCCGAGGACGGCTTCGCGGAGCTCGGCGCGGCGTACGAGAAGGACTCCCCCGTCGTACGCGGCCACGTCGGCGCCGCACTGTCGCGCGTCTTCCCCGTGGCGGACGCGGTCGCTTACGCCGAACGGTGGCTTGCGGACAACCGGCCGCAGACGTAGCGGCGCGCGGCGGAACTCCGCCGACCCGCCCGACCGGGACCCCGGCCCCGTCCCTAGACTGGCTCACCATGCGAAACGAGCCCGTCGTCCAGATCCGGAATCTGGTCAAGCGGTACGGAACCAAGACCGCGGTGGACGGTCTCGACCTGACGGCCGGGGCGGGCATCACGGCCGTCCTCGGCCCCAACGGCGCGGGCAAGACCACCACGATCGAGACCTGCGAGGGCTACCGGAAGCCGGACTCCGGCACCGTGCGCGTCCTCGGCCTCGACCCGGTGCGCGAGGCGGACCGCCTGCGGCCCCGCATCGGCGTGATGCTCCAGTCCGGCGGCGTCTACTCCGGCGCCCGCGCCGACGAGATGCTCCGGCACGTGGCCAAGCTGCACGCACGCCCCCTCGACGTGGCCGCGCTCATCGAGCGCCTCGGCCTGGAGAGCTGCGGCCGCACCACCTACCGGCGGCTCTCCGGCGGCCAGCAGCAGCGCCTCGCGCTCGCCATGGCCGTGGTCGGCAGGCCCGACCTCGTCTTCCTCGACGAGCCGACCGCGGGCCTCGACCCGCAGGCGCGCCGGGCCACCTGGGACCTCGTACGCGATCTGCGGCGCGACGGCGTCGGCGTCATCCTCACCACGCACCACATGGACGAGGCCGAGGAGCTCGCCGACGACGTCGCGATCATCGACGCGGGCAAGGTCATCGCCCAGGGCAGCCCCGACGAGCTGTGCCGCGGCGGCGCCGAGAACACCCTGCGCTTCACCGGCCGCCCCGGCCTCGACGTCGCCTCGCTGCTCAAGGCCCTGCCCTCGGACTCGGCCGCCGCCGAACTGACCCCCGGCTCCTACCGGGTGAGCGGCACGGTCGACCCGCAGCTGCTCGCCACCGTCACCTCGTGGTGCGCGCAGCACGGCGTGATGCCGGAGAAGATCTCGGTCGAGCGCCACACCCTGGAGGACGTCTTCTTGGAGCTGACCGGTAAGGAGCTGCGCGGATGAGCGCCGCTGGTACCTACACGCCGGAGCCGGGCGCCGCCCCGCTCCCCCGCATGATCACCGCGCAGGCGGCGTTCGAGACGAAGATGCTGCTGCGCAACGGCGAGCAGCTGCTCCTGACGGTCATCATTCCGGCCCTGCTGCTCGTGCTGTTCAGCGCGGTCGACATCGTGACTGTGCCCACTGAAACCGCGGGCGGTGAGGGCGAGGCCGTGGACTTCCTCGCGCCCGGCATCCTCGCGCTCGCCGTGCTCTCGACGGCCTTCACGGGACAGGCCATCGCGACGGGCTTCGAGCGCCGCTACGGCGTGCTCAAGCGGCTCGGCGCCTCGCCGCTCCCCCGCTGGGGCCTGATGACCGCCAAGACCCTCTCGGTCCTGGTCACCGAGGTCCTGCAGATCGTGCTGCTGACGGTCATCGCGTTCGCCCTCGGCTGGTCGCCGCACGGCAACCCCTTCTCCGTACTCCTGCTCCTGGTGCTCGGCACGGCCGCGTTCTCCGGCCTCGGCCTGCTGATGGCGGGCACCTTCAAGGCCGAGGCGACGCTCGCCGCCGCGAACCTCGTCTTCCTGCTCCTCCTCATGGGCGGCGGCGTGATCGTCCCGCTCGACAAGTTCCCCGACGCGGCCCAGAGCGTGCTCGGCCTGCTGCCCGTCTCGGCGCTCTCGGACGGGCTGCGCGACGTGCTGCAGCACGGTGCGGGCGTGCCGTGGGGCGACCTCGGGATCCTCGCGGTGTGGGCGGTGCTCGGGCTCGGCGCGGCGGCGAAGTTCTTCCGCTGGGAGTGACGGCGGAGGGGACGGCGGGAGGGACGGCGGGAGCGACCGCGGCATGACGTGAGGGCGCAGCGGGCACTCCCGTTCCGTGGCCGACATCCCGGAATTACCCGCACCGCACCGGGCCCTCGCCCTGCAGCCGCTGCTGCACGACGTGGTGATCTGCGTCGCGGCACCCGCCTTCACCGCATCGGGCCGTGACGGCCAGCTCCGCGGCGCGCGGGCCGACGGCTTCTACGACCACGACCGGCGGCTCCTGCACACCCTGGTGCTGCTGATCGACGGCCGCGAGCCCGATCCCGTCGGCGTCCAGCCGCTCGGCCCCGACCGGGTCCGCTTCACCGCCGTGCACCGCTATCCGGGCGACGGCACGGACGACCCGACGCTGATCGTCGAGCGCGTGCGCACCGCAGGTGAGGGCGAGACGGTCCTGCTGCGCAACGTGGGCACCGTCGCCCGTCAAGTGCGGGTCGAGCTGGCCGCCGCCACCGACCTCGCCGACATCGCCGACGTGAAGCACGGGCTCACCGGCCCCGCCGTGCCGCCGTCCGCCGCGCGGACCGGCGCGGCGGAGCTCTCCTGGTGTTCCGCCACGGGCCGCGCCGGGATCCTCGCCACCGGGTGCCCCGAGCGTCCCAGGACCTCCGCGGGCCCGGCGGGCGGCACCTTCACCTGGTCCCGGGTCGACCTGCCGCCGGCCGGCTCCTGGCTGATCCGGCTCACCGTCACGGGCCGCGCCGTCCCCGCCCCGCCCGGCCACCCGGTCGCCGCTTCCCCGCACGTGCCCTGGTCGGAGCCCGTGGTCCAGGGCGACCGGCGCCTTGTCGCCCTGGTCCGCCAGGGGCTCGCCGATCTGCGGGCGCTGCGCCTCGCGGACGGGACCGAGCGCCGGGCCGCATCCCACGACGACCAGTTCATCGCCGCGGGCTGCCCCTGGTACCTGACGCTGTTCGGCAGGGACTCGATCTGGTCGGCCCGCATGCTGCTGCCGCTCGGCACGGAGCTGGCCCGCGGCACCCTGAGGACGCTCGCCCGGCGGCAGGGCACGGTCCACGACGAGTTCCGTGAGGAGGCTCCGGGGCGCATCCTGCACGAGCTGCGGCCCGCGCAGTCGCAGCACGGCCACGGCCTCCTCCTCCCCTCCCACTACTACGGCTCCGTCGACGCGACCCCGCTCTTCGTCTCGCTCCTCGTCGACGCCTGGCGCTGGGGCCTGCCCGCGGCCGACGTCGACGACCTCCTGCCGTACGCGGAACGCGCGATGGACTGGATCATCGCCGTCTGCGGCAAGGACAAGGACGGGCTGCTGCGCTACTACCCGCGCCCCGGCGGGCTGCTCCACCAGTCGTGGAAGGACTCCGCCGACGCGGTGCGCGACGCGGCGGGCCGCCGCATCGAGCCCCCGCTGGCCCTCTGCGAGGTGCAGGGGTACGCCTACGAGGCGGCGACGGGCCTGGCCGCCCTCCTGGAATCGCGCGGGGCCGCCGGGCGCGCCCGCGATCTGCGCGGCTGGGCCGCGGCCCTCCGCGACCGTTTCGCCGACGCCTTCTGGATCACCGGCGAGGACGGCCCCGCTCCCCGCTACGCCGCCATCGCGGTCGGCCGGGACCTCGACCCGGTCACCGGGCCCGCCTCCAACATGGGCCAGCTGCTCGCCACCGGCATCCTCGACGCGGAGGGCTGCGCCGATGTCGCCGCCTGGCTTGCCTCCCCCGAACTGAACTCCGGCTGGGGGCTGCGCAGCCGGTCCGCGGCCGTGCCCGGCTTCAACCCCATGAGCTACCACGGCGGTTCGGTGTGGACCCACGACACGGCGATCGCCGTGCAGGGCCTCTGCGCGACGGGCCGCCAGGCCGAGGCCGCGGCACTCACCGACGGCCTCCTCGACGCGGCGGTGCACTTCTCGTACCGGATGCCGGAGCTGTACGGCGGCGACGCACGGACCGAGACCTCCCCCGCCCCCCTCGCCTACCCGGCGGCCTGCCGCCCGCAGGGCTGGTCGGCGGCGTCCGGCGTCGCGGTGCTCACGGCGCTGCTCGGGCTGCGCCCTGACGCGGCACGGCAGAGACTCGCTCTGCGCCCGCTCCACCCGGCGCCGCTCGGGCCGCTCACCGCGTCGGGGCTGCGTCTCGCGGGCGCGGACCTCTCGGTACGGGTCGGCCGGGACGGGCGGACGGCGGTGGCGGGGCTGCCCGGGGGCTGGCGGGTCGACACGGGCGCGGAGGGGGGCGCGGGCGCCGGTTCAGACACCGGCGCGGGCGCCGGTCCGGGTACCGCCCGCTGACGCTCCGTCCGCTCGGGAGAGCAGTGTGCGGTACTCCTCGCGCATCCGCTCCAGGTAGATCTCGCGCAGGTCGAAGTGGTCCCTGACGTGGTCCCGTCCGCGCAGCCCCATCCGGCGCCCGGTCTCACGGTCGTCGAGGAGTTCGGCGAGGCGCGCGGCGACGTGCTCCGCGTTCCTGTGCGGCACGAGGTAGCCGATCACTCCGTCGGCGTCGACGCCCTCGTCGAGGCCGCCCATCCGCGTCACCACGACGGGCCGCGCGGCCGCCATGGCCTCCAACGGGGCGAGTCCCATCGGCTCGTCGAAAAGCGAGGGGTAGACGACGACCGTGGACTCGGCATAGAGATCAGGCATTTGCTCGACGCCGGCCTCCACGAAATCCACGTATGGCTTCAGATCGCGCTTCTCGATCTCCTTTTCCAGGCTTTCCCGGAAGCCGATCTTCTCGCCGTGGAAATCGACCGTCCGACGGGTGTCCGTGAGGACGAGCCGGGGCTCGAATGCGCACATGCGGCGCTTGACGATCAGGTCGAGGGCGGCCACCGCGAGCATCGCGCCCTTGTCCGGGATGAGCCGCGCGGGCAGCAGGACCGTGCCCTGCCGCGGGGCGCCGTCGAGCGGCGCGACCGCCGTGTACGGAGCGGTGTCGATGCCCAGGTAGGTGCGCTCCGCCCGCACGCCGAGCACGTCGGCGCAGGCGGTCCGCAGGAACTCCGAGACCGCGTAGTGGCCGTCCCACTCCGCCGCCGTGAGCGCGGATCTGCCGCTTCCCGGCGCCCCCCAGATGCTGTGGTACGTGTGACAGAGCACCAGACCGAGCGGCCCCCGCAGCGCCTGCAGGGCCTTGGCCGGGGCGTCGCTGAAGTGGTGCAGGTTGTGGCCGTGCACCACGCGTACGCCGCGCTCCCCCAGGACGTCGGCGAACCACCGGGTGAGGCGGCGCAGGTCGCCGGGGTCGCGCTCGACTCTCGCGAGGTCGAGCGCCGGGTGGGTGAGCAGTTCCACGCCCGGCTGATCCGGTGTCTGCGCGCCGGGCGTGCCGGTGAGGACGGTGACGCGGTGGCCGCGCCGCGCCAACAGCCGCGAGTAGTCCCACAGGTGGGATTCGACCCCGCCCACACAGGGCGGAAACGACCAGTGGACCAGCGCGATATGCACCCCGGCTCCCGGGGATTGATCCTGCGCGTCGAGATCCATTCCGCCTCCGTGCCGTCGAATCCGCGAAGCGCAGACTAGCCGCAATTTCCCTTGCGGCCGTATTCCGATGAGCGCGGGCTTTCCCCGAGAATGGGACTGTACTGCGCATTGACGGGGTGGGGGCAGACAGGGGGAACAAATGTCCGCATTGCTTTCCGGTTTAGTCGTCGACGCCCGCAAGCGGATCGTCCTGACCCGCAAGCGCCTCACCGTCACCATGAAGCGGCTCGCCGCCGGCGCCACCGCGCTCTCGGGGGTCGCCGTCGCCCTGGTCGCCCTCTTCAAGGACAAGACGACCGGCCCGGTGATGTGGGGCCTGGTCGGCTTCGTCGTGCTGGTCATGGTCTCCCTCGTCGTCATGGCAGCCCCCTCACCCGGACGGACCACCGGGGACACCGCGTCGGCCGCCTTTCCCCCGAACAACCTCCCCTTCCGCTCCCGCTACTTCGTGGGCCGCACGCAGGAGATGGCCCGGATCGAGCGGACCCTGAGCCCCGGCAAGGGCACCAAGGGCCGCCGCGTCTGCGTCCTGCACGGCACCGGAGGCATCGGGAAGTCCCAGCTGGCCACGGTGTACGCGCACGACAAGCTCGAGGAGCACAGCCTCACCCGGTGGCTCAACGCCACCAGCTCCGACCGGCTCCTGTGCGACCTCCTCGAACTGGCCGCCCTGATCGGCATCGCCTACCACGAGTCCAAGACCGTGGTCCTCTCCCGCCTGTGGAGCTGGCTGCGCGACCACCCGGACTGGCTTCTCGTCTACGACAACGTCCAGCTCGACGGCGCCGAGGCCGACAGTGGACCCATCGACCGCCTGCAGCGGCTACAGCCCCTGCTGCCGCCCGAAGGCGTCGGCAAGGTCCTCATCACCACCCAGCAGCGCGAGGGCTGGACCGGCCTGTGCCCCGACCCCGTCGAGCTGACGGTCTACGCCGAGGCCGAAGGCATCGAGTTCCTGCGGCTCAGGACGGGCTCGGCGGCCGACGAGCGCCTCGCCCGGCTCGGCCGGCTCCTCGGCTGGCAGCCCCTCGCCCTGGAGCAGGCCGGCGCCTACATCGAGCAGGCCGAGATCAGCGTGGAGAGCGAGGACTTCGAGGACTATCTGCAGCGGCTCTCCGAGCAGACCGCCGACAGCGACGCCAAGACCTTCGAGCTGGCGATCGAACGGATCGGGCGGCAGTCACCCGCCGCCGAGGACCTGCTGCGGCTCTGCTCCTTCCTCGCCTCCGAGGACGTGCCCCGCACCACGCTCTTCCGGTACCGCTCGGTCCTGCCCGACCGGCTGCGCCTGGTCATGGAGGACCAGCTCGCCTTCACCCGGCTCGTCCTCAAGCTCGTCCAGCACTCCCTGATGACCCGCCACGGCGACGGCCGCACGGAGCCGGTGACGTACGGGATCCACCCCCGGGTGCAGATCTTCATCCGCTCCCGGCTGACCGGCCACGAGCGCCTGGAGTGGTCGCAGGCCGCCGTCCGGCTGATCGAGGCGGCCTTCCCGCTCGCCCCCGAACAGCTCGACTCGCGCCTCGCCTGTGAGCGCCTGATGCCGCACGTCGACGCCGTGACGGCCGAACCCGCCTGGGCCGACGACAATGACGGCGAACTGGGCGCGGCCCGGGACCCGGAGGGGCTCGTACGGCTGCTGCACCGCGCGGGCAGCTACCAGAGCCACCGCTGCGACTGGAAGAGCGCCCTGGCCTTCTTCGCCCGCGAGGTGGAACTGCGCGGCCTCGGCACCGGCTCCGAACACAGCCTCGCGACGGCCCACCTGGCCATCGCCCGCCAGCACTACCTCCTCGCCCGTCTGGACCCGGCGGAGGCGGCCTGCGGCAGGGCGCTCGCGCTGTGCGACGCGCACAAGGACGACGACGCCTTCCAGCAGGTACGGGCGCAGTGCTGCCGTCAGTTCGGCGGCATCCTGCGGGAGCGCAACCGCTTCCGGGAGGCGGGCGGCTATCTGGAGGCCGCCCTGCGGATCTACGAGCACCAGGGCTCCGGCTGGGAGGTGAGCGACTGGGCGGTCACCGAGCAGGAGGCAGGCATGATCCACCGCAACGCGGGCCGGCTCACCGCCGCGCTCGACTGCTACCGGCGGGCCGGCGAGCTGATCAGCAGCGGCGGCTCCACCGGCCTCGAGGAGAACGTGGTGTTCCGCGCCGCGCTCCGGCGCGACGTCGGCATCGTCGCGCAGGACCGCGGCGACCTGGACACCGCCCAGACCGAGCTGACGGCCGCGCACGCCGTCTTCCGCAGCAAGCGCGGCGAGGAGGACTTCGAGACCGCGCAGGTCGCCAAGTTCCTCGCGGACGTGGAGCGCCGCAAGGGCCAGCAGTGCAGGGCCGCCTCCCGGCAGGCCCGCAGCCCCCTGCGCAAGCGCGGCCTGCGCGCCAAGGCCCAGGCCCATCTCGCCCGGGCGCACGAACTCCTCGGCCCCGTCCTGACCCTGCTCGGTGAGCGCCGGGCGACGGAGGCCCACACGTACGCCGCCTGTCTCAACAAGCTCGGCTCGCTGCAGTGGGCCGAGGGACACCTCAACAAGGCGATCGACACCCTCCGTGAGGCCGAGGCGATCTACGTCACCGCGTACGGCCCCGACCACCACTACCGGGCGAAGACCCTGTGCAGGCTCGGCCCCGTGCTGCGGGCCGCGGGCTACCGGACCCGCGCCGAGCAGGAGCTGCGCACGGCCGAGGGGATCTTCGTCACCAGTCTGGGCGAGGAACACCCCTCACTCGTGGCGGTGTACGCGTTCCTCGCCGACTGCGCCACGGACCCCGTGCGCGCGGCGGATCTCCGGGCCAGGGCCGACCGCATCCACCGGTCGCTCTGGGACAACTCGTCCCCCTCGTGAAGACATGCACAAGCGGCCCCCTACGATGGTGCGCGTGCCAAATGTGACCCGAGCCGACATCGCTTCAGCCGTGCGGAACCCGCTCGCCTTCATCGCCGAGCGCTGGACCCCCACTCAGCGGACCGTCCAGCAGGCGGCCGTGATCTCCGTCGTCATGACGGTGTTCATCGTGGTGACGGGCGGTGCCGTCCGGCTGACCGGATCCGGCCTCGGCTGCCCGACCTGGCCCAAGTGCACGGACCAGTCCCTCACCGCGACGAGCGAGATGGGCTTCCACGGCGCCGTCGAGTTCGGCAACCGCATGCTGGCGTACGTGCTGAGCGCGGCCGTCGGCTGGGCGATCATCGCGGCCCGCTCCCAGAAGCCGGTGCGCCGCAGCCTCACCCGGCTCGGCTGGGCCCAGTTCTGGCTGGTCATGGGCAACGCCGTGCTCGGCGGCATCGTGGTCCTCGTCGGCCTCAACCCGTGGACGGTCGCGGCGCACTTCCTGCTCTCCTCCGCGCTGATCGCCGTCGCCGTCACCATGTGGCAGCGGACCCGCGAGGGCGACGGCGAGCCGCGCCCGCTGGTCGGCAAGGCCGTGGTGCAGCTCGTGTGGGTCCTCGTCGCGGTATCCGCGCTGCTGATCGCGGTGGGCACGGTCGTCACCGGATCGGGACCGCACGCGGGTGACTCCAGCGACGTGCCGCGGATGGGCTTCGACTGGGAGACGGTCAGCAAGCTGCACGCCGTACTGGCCTGGATCGTGGTGACGCTGGCGTTCGCCCTGTGGTTCGTCCTCAAGGCGGTCGACGCGCCGCCCGGCCCGCTGGCCCGCACCCGCCAGCTGTTCCTGGTCCTCCTCTCGCAGGGCGCGATCGGTTACGTCCAGTACTTCACGGACCTGCCGGAGATCCTGGTCGGCCTGCACATGCTCGGCTCGTGCCTGGTGTGGATCGCTGTGGTGCGGGTGCTGCTCGCGATGCGGGAACGGCCGCTCACGACCGCCGACGTGCCCGCCCAGGCGGACGACTCCCGCCTCTCGGCCGTCTGAGAGCCTGTCCTACCGTTCGAGGCCGTAGACCCGGCGGGCGTTGCCGGCGGCGATCAGTCCCGCCACGCGCTGCGCGTCGGTGAGCGACCAGGCGCCCTCCGCGACCCAGGTACCGAGCACCCGCCCCAGCGCCTCCCGGAACAGGTGCGCGCCGACGACGTGCAGTTCGGGCAGCCCGTGGGCGCCGCTGGAGAACAGCAGCTTGCCGAAGGGCGCGAGTTCGAGGATCTCGGCGAGCACGGCGGCCGCGCGGGCTCCGGTGCGTACGAGCGCCGGTCCGAGGTCGGCGTACACGTGCGGGAAGACGGCCGCGAGGTGCGCGGCGCTGCGGTGGTACGGATAGCCGTGCAGCAGCACCAGATCGGTGCCGAGCCCCGCGGTGGCCCGCGCGAAGTCCCCGAGGTACGTCTGCGGGTCCCCGGCCCCCGCGTGCAGCTGCAGCGGCCGCCCCGAGGCCACCGCGATCCACAGCAGGTGCCGCAGCAGGACGGGATCGGCGAGCGCCCCGCCCACCTGCCGCCCGGCCAGCCAGCGCCCGACCGCCCCCCGCACCTCACCGGGGCCCGGCGGCTCCGCGGCGAGGGCGAGCGGATGGCGCACCCCCGCGACCGAGGTGAAGGCGACGGCGCCCTCGGCGGCGGCGTGCACGGACTCGGCGAGATTGGCGAGGAACGCGTCCGCGGTGCCGGAGGTGTCCGCGACCTGTTCGGCGAGTAATTCCAGGCGGACGATCTCGCGGGCGTCGGCGTCGCCGGTGCAGGCCATCTCGGCGGGCCCCGTCAGGTCCCCCGGCAGCCCGGTGTCGACGAGGTACGTGGTGATGCCGCTGCCCCGGAGCAGGCGCCGCCCCGACTCCAGTACGCCGAGTTCACGGCGCCGGGCGAGATAGCGGGCGGGCGGGCAGTGCGGCTCCAGGCCGAGCAGCGGCGGACACCAGCGGCGCACCGCGAAGCCGGTCTGGGTGTCGAAGAAGGTGGTGCCGGGGGCGGGCGGCCCCTCGCCCCGGCCGAGGTGGGCCTCGAAGGTGCCGAGGCCCAGCTCCGTACGGAGGACGCCATGGCAGTACTGGTCCACCAGGGACGGCGTTTCGATCATCCGGACTCCCGATGAGTGGACCTTGCTCCTACGGTCCTAACGGGTGACCCGGGCGTCAGGTGTTGCTTTCGGCCGGTCTCGGTCGAACGTACGGCGGGGCGTCAGCCGTTGCTCGGGCCGCCGAGCTGGATGCCGGCCATCCGCTTCCACTCGTAGGGACCGGTCTTCACCTTGGCCGCGAACTCCCCGGCGAACTCCTCGTGGACGGTGACCCCGGCCTTCTCGACGGCGCTCTGCGCGATGGCGTAGGTGGGCGCGACGAGGTCGCCCCAGCCGCCGTCCTCGCCCACGAGGACGATCCGGGTGCCCTCCTGCCCGATGTACGCGACCTGCGCCTCGGCGCCGCCGTGCGCCCGCGCGAAGGTGCCGATCTGCTTGGCGAGCCTGGCCGCCCTGCGCTCGGCCTTGGCGGCCTGCCTGCTGTCGCCCTTGCTCTCGTCCACCTGCTGTGTGTCTGCCATGGGCAGGATGCTACCGACGGGTAGATCAACTGGCGACGGGCGGGGCGCGTGGCGTTCAACACCACGTGCCCCGCCCGTCGGCGGAGTGGGGGTTCAGCGGAGGAAGGGATCCACCGCGACCGCCACGAAGAGCAGTGAGACGTAGGTGATGGACCAGTGGAAGAGCCGCATCTCCTTGAGCTTGGCGCCCGCGACCTCGGCCTTGGCACGGCTTTGCAGCCCGTGCGCCTCCCACAGCCAGAAGCCGCCGGTGACCAGCGCGACCGCCGTGTAGAACCAGCCGGTGTAACCGAGCGGCTGGAGCAGCAGCGAGACGGCGACCATCATCCAGCTGTAGAGGACGATCTGGCGGGCGACCACCTTGTTCGAGGCGATGACCGGCAGCATCGGCACGCCGACGCGCGCGTAGTCGTCCTTGACCTTCATGGACAGCGGCCAGTAGTGCGGCGGCGTCCAGAAGAACATCACGAGGAAGAGGATGACCGGGGCCCACGACATGGAGTCGGTGACCGAGGACCAGCCGATGAGGACCGGCAGACAGCCCGCGATGCCGCCCCAGACGATGTTCTGGGAGGTGCGCCGCTTGAGGATCATCGTGTAGACGACCACGTAGAAGAGCAGCGCGCCGAGCGAGAGCCAGGCGGAGAGCCAGTTGACGGCGAAGCCGAACAACAGGGTGGAGACGACCGCGAGGGTGATGCCGAACACGAGGCACTCGCGCGGGCTGACCATGCCGGTCACCAGCGGACGCTGCGACGTGCGGTCCATCAGGGCGTCGATGTCGCGGTCGATGTACATGTTGAGCGCGTTCGCACCCCCCGCGGAGAGGTAGCCGCCCAGGCAGGTCACGAAGACCAGCCACAGGTCGGGCACCCCCTGTTCGGCGAGGAACATCACCGGAACGGTGGTGATGAGCAGCAGCTCGATGATCCGCGGCTTCGTCAGCGCCACGAACGCCTTGACGCGGGCCCCGAACGGCCGATGGCTCGGGCTAAGGTCCGTCCCGGAAACCCCCGCTGGACGGGATTCAACGGCCGTCACGCACACCCCTGACAGAGACATCCCAGCGGGCCGACCAGCACCTTCTGACATGAAGATCCGGTAAAGGCCCGCGCGTACCACGCCACTGTAGACGTTGCCCATACCTCGCCCTTCGCGGGGGTGGGGTCGTGTTGGCCCGGCCGGTCGAACGACGTCCGTGGCGAGTTGAGCCGCCAGATGAGCGGAACCATGCGTTCATTGAGCGGACATATGGGCGATACCGGTGGCCTTTTGAGCAGACATATGAGCGAGCCCATATTCACTTGCCTAATGCCCCTCCTTTCCTTTCGGGAGGCGCATCCTCGCGTGTCACTGCAGTCTGGAATGACTCGAAAAAATGAGCGTTCTCGCAGCGGTAGGCTCGACAGCGGCCGGTGGGATCTACACCGCCGGCATTCGACATGTGGAGAGGAGCCCTGACTCAGGGTGAGCACCAAGCCGACCACCACAGACCTCGAGTGGACCGAACTGGACCAGCGGGCCGTTGATACCGCTCGCGTCCTGGCCATGGATTCCGTACAGAAGGTCGGCAACGGCCATCCCGGTACGGCCATGAGCCTCGCGCCCGCCGCGTACACCCTCTTCCAGAAGGTGATGCGCCACGACCCGGCGGACGCCCAGTGGACCGGCCGCGACCGGTTCGTCCTCTCTGCGGGCCACTCGTCCCTCACGCTCTACACCCAGCTCTACCTGGCCGGTTTCGGCCTGGAGCTGGACGACCTGAAGGCCTTCCGCACCTGGGGCTCGAAGACCCCGGGCCACCCGGAGTACGGCCACACGACGGGCGTGGAGACGACGACGGGCCCGCTGGGCCAGGGCGTCGCCAATGCCGTGGGCATGGCGATGGCCGCCCGCTACGAGCGTGGTCTGTTCGACCCGGAGGCGGCCGACGGCTCGTCCCCGTTCGACCACTACATCTACGCCATCGCCGGTGACGGCTGCCTCCAGGAGGGCATCTCCGGCGAGGCGTCGTCGCTGGCCGGGCACCAGAAGCTCGGCAACCTGGTCCTGCTGTGGGACGACAACCACATCTCGATCGAGGGCGACACGGAGACCGCGGTCTCCGAGGACACCATGAAGCGGTACGAGGCGTACGGCTGGCACGTCCAGCGCGTGGCGCCCAAGGAGGACGGCGACCTCGACCCGGCCGCCCTCTACGCCGCGATCCAGGCCGCCAAGGCCGAGACCGAGCGCCCCTCCTTCATCGCGATGCGCTCGATCATCGCCTGGCCCGCCCCGAACGCGCAGAACACCGAGGCCGCACACGGCTCGGCGCTCGGCGACGACGAGGTGGCCGCCACCAAGCGCGTCCTCGGCTTCGACCCGGAGCAGAGCTTCGAGGTCTCCGACGAGGTCCTCGCGCACACCCGCAAGGCCCTCGACCGGGGCCGTGAGGCCAAGGCCGAGTGGGAGAAGGGCTTCGCCGCCTGGCGCACCGCCAACGGCGAGCGCGCCGCGGAGTTCGACCGCATCCGCGCGGGCGAGCTGCCCGAGGGCTGGGAGGAGAAGCTCCCCGAGTTCGAGACCGGCAAGGGTGTCGCCACCCGCGCCGCGTCCGGCAAGGTCCTGCAGGCGCTCGGCGCGGTCATCCCCGAGCTGTGGGGCGGCTCCGCCGACCTCGCGGGCTCGAACAACACGACGATCGACAAGACGTCGTCGTTCCTGCCCGCGGGCAACCCGCTGCCCGAGGCCGACCCGTACGGCCGTACGGTCCACTTCGGTATCCGCGAGCACTCCATGGCCGCGGAGATGAACGGCATCGCGCTGCACGGCAATACGCGCATCTTCGGCGGCACCTTCCTGGTGTTCTCCGACTACATGCGCAACGCCGTCCGCCTCTCCGCGCTGATGCACCTCCCGGTGACGTACGTGTGGACGCACGACTCCGTCGGTCTCGGCGAGGACGGCCCGACCCACCAGCCGGTCGAGCACCTGGCCTCGCTGCGCGCCATCCCGGGCCTGAACGTCGTGCGCCCGGCCGACGCCAACGAGACCGTCGTCGCATGGCGCGAGATCCTCAAGCGCTTCACCAAGGAGTTCGGCAAGGGGGCCCCGCACGGTCTCGCGCTGACCCGCCAGGGCGTGCCGACGTACGAGCGCAACGAGGACGCCGCCAAGGGTGGCTACGTCCTCTTCGAGGCCGAAGGGCCCAACGGAAAGAGCACAGCGCCCGAGGTCGTGCTCATCGGCACCGGCTCCGAGGTCCAGCTCGCCGTCGAGGCGCGCGAGCAGCTGCAGGCCGCGGGCGTCCCGACGCGCGTCGTCTCGATGCCGTCGGTGGAATGGTTCGAGGAGCAGGACCAGGGGTACCGCGACAGCGTCCTGCCGCCGTCCGTCAAGGCGCGTGTGGCGGTCGAGGCCGGCATCGGTCTGACCTGGCACCGCTTCGTCGGCGACGCGGGACGCATCGTCTCGCTGGAGCACTTCGGTGCCTCGGCGGACGGCAAGGTGCTGTTCCGCGAGTTCGGGTTCACCGCCGACGCAGTGGCTCAGGCGGCACGGGAATCGATCGACGCCGCTCAGCGCTGACGCCCATATACGACCAAGTAGGAGATGTAATTCCATGACAGACGCACTCAAGCGCCTTTCCGAAGAAGGCGTCGCGATCTGGCTGGACGACCTGTCGCGCAAGCGGATCACGTCCGGCAACCTCGCCGAGCTGATCGACCAGCAGCACGTCGTGGGCGTCACGACCAATCCTTCGATCTTCCAGAAGGCCATCTCGCAGGGCGACGGTTACGACCAGCAGCTCTCCGACCTGGCGGCCCGCAAGGTCACCGTCGAAGAGGCCATCCGGATGATCACGACGGCGGACGTCCGTGACGCCGCCGACATCCTGCGCCCGGTCTTCGACGCGACGGGCGGCCAGGACGGCCGGGTGTCCATCGAGGTCGACCCGCGCCTGGCGCACGACACCAAGGCCACGACGGCCGAGGCCAAGCAGCTCGCCTGGCTGGTGGACCGGCCGAACGCGCTCATCAAGATCCCGGCCACCGAGGCGGGCATCCCGGCGATCACCGAGGTCATCGGCCTCGGCATCAGCGTCAACGTCACGCTGATCTTCTCGCTCGAGCGCTACCGCATGGTCATGGACGCGTACCTCGCGGGCCTGGAGAAGGCCAAGGAGCGCGGCCTGGACCTCTCGAAGATCCACTCGGTGGCGTCCTTCTTCGTGTCCCGCGTGGACACCGAGATCGACAAGCGCCTGGACGCCATCGGCACGGACGAGGCCAAGGCCGCCAAGGGCAAGGCCGCGCTCGCCAACGCCCGCCTGGCCTACGAGGCGTACGAGGAGGTCTTCTCCTCCGACCGCTGGGCCGCCCTCGACAAGGCGCAGGCCAACAAGCAGCGTCCGCTGTGGGCCTCGACCGGCGTCAAGGACCCGTCGTACAAGGACACCCTGTACGTCGACGACCTGGTCGCCCCGAACACGGTGAACACGATGCCGGAGGCCACCCTGGAGGCCACCGCCGACCACGGGTCGATCACCGGCAACACCATCGCGGGCACCTACGACCAGTCGCGCGCTGAGATCGCCGCCGTGGAGAAGCTCGGCATCTCGTACGACGAGGTCGTACAGCTGCTCGAGGACGAGGGCGTCGAGAAGTTCGAGGCGTCCTGGACCGACCTGCTCAAGTCGACCGAGGCCGAGCTCGAGCGCCTCGCTCCTTCGAAGGGCTGACCCACTTTGTCAAGCAGCAATCCGCTGCGTGACGCCGCAGACCGACGGCTCCCGCGCATCGCGGGGCCGTCGGGCCTGGTCATTTTTGGCGTCACGGGCGATTTGTCCCGTAAAAAGTTGATGCCTGCCGTCTACGACCTCGCCAACAGAGGCCTGTTGCCGCCGGGCTTCTCGCTCATCGGCTTCGCGCGTCGCGACTGGGAGGACGAGGACTTCGCCCAGGTCGTCCACGACGCGGTCAAGGAGCACTCGCGCACGCCGTTCCGCGAGGAGGTCTGGCAGCAGCTCATCCAGGGGATGCGCTTCGTCCAGGGCAACTTCGACGACGACGACGCCTTCGAGCAGCTCAAGGCCACCATCCAGGAGCTCGACAAGGCCCAGGGCACCGGCGGCAACTTCGCGTTCTACCTCTCGGTGCCGCCCAAGTTCTTCCCGCAGGTCGTCCAGCAGCTGAAGAAGCACGAGCTCGCGGACGCCCCGCAGGGGGCCTGGCGCCGTGCGGTCATCGAGAAGCCGTTCGGCCACGACCTGGCGTCGGCCCAGGAGCTGAACGCGATCGTGCACGAGGTGTTCGCCCCGGACCAGGTGTTCCGGATCGACCACTACCTCGGCAAGGAGACCGTCCAGAACATCCTGGCGCTCCGCTTCGCCAACCAGATGTTCGAGCCGATCTGGAACCGGTCTTACGTCGACCACGTGCAGATCACCATGGCCGAGGACATCGGCATCGGCGGCCGCGCCGGGTACTACGACGGCATCGGCGCCGCCCGTGACGTCATCCAGAACCACCTGCTCCAGCTGATGGCGCTCACCGCGATGGAGGAGCCCGCCTCCTTCGACGCCAACGCGCTGGTCGCCGAGAAGGCCAAGGTCCTCGGCGCCGTCCGGCTCCCCAAGGACCTCGGCAAGAACACGGTCCGCGGGCAGTACGCCGCGGGGTGGCAGGGCGGCGAGAAGGCCGTCGGCTACCTCCAGGAAGACGGCATCGACCCCAAGTCGAAGACCGACACCTATGCCGCGGTCAAGCTGGAGGTGGACAACCGCCGCTGGGCGGGCGTGCCCTTCTACCTGCGGACGGGCAAGCGCCTCGGCCGCCGGGTCACGGAGATCGCGGTGGTCTTCCAGCGCGCGCCCCACTCCCCCTTCGACCACACCGCCACCGAGGAGCTCGGGCAGAACGCGATCGTCATCCGCGTCCAGCCGGACGAGGGCATCACGGTCCGGTTCGGCTCGAAGGTGCCCGGCACCTCCATGGAGATCCGGGACGTCTCGATGGACTTCGCCTACGGCGAGTCCTTCACCGAGTCCAGCCCGGAGGCGTACGAGCGCCTGATCCTGGACGTCCTGCTCGGCGACGCCAACCTCTTCCCGCGCACGGAGGAGGTCGAGCTGTCCTGGAACATCCTCGACCCGATCGAGGAGTACTGGGACAAGCACGGCAAGCCCGCGCAGTACCCGGCCGGTACCTGGGGCCCGACCGAGGCGGACGAAATGCTCGCACGAGACGGACGGAGCTGGCGCCGGCCATGAAGATCGACCTTACGGACACCACCTCCAGCAAGATCAACAAGGCGCTCGTCAAGGGCCGCAGGGCGATCGGCACCCCCGCCGTCGGCATGGTGCTCACCCTCGTCATCGTCACCGACGAGGAGAACGCCTACGACGCCCTGAAGGCGGCCAACGACGCCTCCCGCGAGCACCCCTCGCGCACCCTCGTGGTCATCAAGCGGGCCGCGCGCTCGCCCCGTGACCGCACCACCTCGCGCCTTGACGCCGAGGTACGGGTCGGCGTCGAGGCCGGCACGGGCGAGACCGTCGTCCTGCGCCTGTACGGCGACGTCCTCAACCACGCCCAGTCGGTCGTGCTCCCGCTGCTCCTCCCCGACGCCCCCGTGGTCGTCTGGTGGCCGGTGAACGCCCCGCTTGACCCGGCGAACGACCCGCTCGGCGCCCTGGCGCAGCGGCGCGTCACGGACACGTACGCGGCCGAGGAGCCGATCCGCGAGCTGACCGCCCGCGCCGAGGCCTACCATCCCGGCGACACGGACCTGTCCTGGACCCGCATCACCCCGTGGCGCTCCATGCTCGCCGCGGCCCTGGACCAGGTCACGTGCAAGGTCACCGAAGTGCAGGTGGACGGCGAGGAGTTCAACCCGAGCTGCGAGCTGCTCGCCATGTGGCTCGCGGACCGCCTCGACGTGCCGGTCAAGCGCGCGCTTTCGCCGGGCCCCGGCCTGACCGGCGTCCGGATGGAGACCACCTGCGGTCCCATCGTGCTCGACCGGGCGGACGGCTCGCTCGCCACGCTCTCCATCCAGGGGCAGCCCGACCGCGCGGTGGCGCTCAAGCGCCGCGAGACGGCCGAACTGATCGCGGAGGAGCTGCGCCGCCTCGACCCGGACGACACCTACGCCTCGGCGCTGAAGTACGGCGTGGACCGCCTGGCGGCCCCGCCGTCGCAGCCGGTGACCGAGACGGCGGAGGAGGCCAAGGCCTCCGGGGAGGGCGCCGCGCCGCAGAAGGCACCGGCGAAGAAGGCCCCGGCCAAGAAGGCGGCCGCGAAGTGAGCGCGACCCCGCAGCTCGTCATCCACCGCGACAAGGAGCTGATGGCACAGGCCGCGGCGGCCCGCCTCATCACGAAGATCGTCGACGCGCAGGCCGCCCGCGGCAGCGCGTCGGTGGTCCTCACCGGCGGCCGCAACGGCAACGGCCTGCTCGCGGCGCTCGGTTCGTCCCCCGCGAAGGACGCGATCGACTGGTCGCGTCTCGACCTGTGGTGGGGCGACGAGCGCTTCCTGCCGGACGGCGACCCGGAGCGCAACTACACCCAGGCCAAGGAGGCGCTGCTCGACTCGGTGCCCCTCAACCCGGCCCGGGTGCACCCGATGCCCGCGTCGGACGGCGCGTACGAGGTGGACGCGGCGGCGGAGATCTACGCCGCCGAACTCACCGCGGCCGCGACCCCGGAGGACCATGGCCCGGTGCCGACCTTCGACGTCCTGATGCTCGGCGTCGGCCCGGACACGCACGTCGCGTCGCTCTTCCCCGAGCTGCCCGCGGTGCGCGAGACGGTGCGCACGGTGGTCGGCGTGCACGGCGCGCCGAAGCCCCCGCCGACCCGCATCTCGCTCACGCTCCCGGCCATCCGGTCGGCGCGTGAGGTGTGGCTGCTCGCGGCGGGCGAGGACAAGGCGCGGGCCGCGGCCATCGCCCTGTCGGGCGCCGGTGAGGTGCAGGCCCCCGCGGCCGGTGCCTACGGCCGCTCGCGCACGCTGTGGCTGCTCGACTCCGCGGCGGCCTCCGAGCTCCCTCCGGAGCTCTACCCGCCGGCCGTGGCGTAGCCGCTTCCCGTCGTACGTCCTGAGGGCCCCGCACCGACCGGTGCGGGGCTCTCAGGCATCGACAAGTGCGCGGCGGTAACTGCTGCCGTCCTCCTCGCGCTCCAGGAGGCCGTCGGAGACGCAGTACCTGCGCAGCGCGGCGCTGTCGTCGTGGACGGTGCCGAACGCGTCGTTGACCTCGCGCTCGCTGTAGCTGCGGCCGGTGTCGAAGAGGCTGTCCGTGAGGTGGACGAGGAGTTCGTGGCGTACGACGGGGCGTACGGGGATCGCGGTGAGGCGGCCGTGCGCGAAGAAACCGGTGAGGCGGCGCGGCACGGTGGGGTGGGCGTCCACCGGTCCCGCTGACCGCCGGAAGACGGCCGCGTCGGCCCGCAGCGACCCGTCGGGCAGCCGCTCCACGAGCCCGGCGGCGAGGAGGCGCCCCAGGTGTTTGCGGGCGACGGCGGAGTCGGCCTCGCGCGGCGGCAGCTCGTCGAGGACTATGCGCGCGTACAGCCTGAGTCTCTCCGGATCGGCGAGCACGGCAAGTAGCTGGTCCATGACAAGGTCCCTCCCGGCGGGTGACAGAGCCGAAGCAGTGTCACCCGCCGGGCGGTGCGCCCGCATCCGATTAACACCAGGTGAGACTCAACGGCCGCGCAGATCCCGGTACTTGTCGACCAGGGCCGTGGTCGAACCGTCCAGGTCGGGCACCTCGGCGCCCTCGGTAAGGGCGGGCTCGACGCGCTTGGCGAGGACCTTGCCGAGCTCGACGCCCCACTGGTCGAAGGAGTCGATGTTCCAGACGGCGCCCTGGACGAAGACCTTGTGCTCGTAGAGCGCGACGAGCTGACCGAGGACCGAGGGCGTCAGCTCCTTGGCGAGGATCGTCGTCGTCGGGTGGTTGCCCTTGAAGGTCTTGTGCGGGACGAGCTCCTCCGGGACGCCCTCGGCACGCACCTCGTCGGGCGACTTGCCGAACGCGAGCGCCTGGGTCTGGGCGAAGAAGTTGGCCATCAGCAGGTCGTGCTGGGCGACCAGGCCGGGCAGCAGGTCGGCGACCGGCTGCGCGAAGCCGATGAAGTCCGCCGGGATCAGCTTCGTGCCCTGGTGGATGAGCTGGTAGTAGGCGTGCTGGCCGTTGGTGCCCGGCGTGCCCCAGACGACCGGGCCCGTCTGCCAGTCGACCTCCTTGCCGTCCCGGCCGACGTACTTGCCGTTGGACTCCATGTCCAGCTGCTGCAGATACGCGGTGAACTTGGAGAGGTAGTGCGAGTACGGCAGGACGGCGTGCGACTGCGCGTCGTGGAAATTGCCGTACCAGATGCCCAACAGGCCCATCAGGAGCGGCACGTTGGACTCGGCGGGCGCGGTGCGGAAGTGCTCGTCGACGAGGTGGAAGCCGTCGAGCATCTCGCGGAAGCGGTCGGGCCCGATGGCGATCATCAGGGAGAGGCCGATCGCCGAGTCGTAGGAGTAACGGCCGCCGACCCAGTCCCAGAACTCGAACATGTTGGCCGTGTCGATGCCGAACTCCGACACCTTCTCGGCGTTGGTCGACAGCGCCACGAAGTGCTTGGCGACGGCGTCCTGACCAGCCTTCAGCTCCGTGAGCAGCCAGTCGCGCGCGGACGTGGCGTTCGTGATCGTCTCGATGGTCGTGAAGGTCTTCGAGGCGATGACGAACAGCGTCTCGGCGGCGTCCAGGTCCCGCACGGCCTCGTGCAGGTCCGCGCCGTCCACGTTCGACACGAAGCGGACCGTGAGCCCGCGGTCGGTGAAGGCGCGCAGCGCGTCGTACGCCATCGCGGGCCCGAGGTCGGAGCCGCCGATGCCGATGTTGACGATGTTCTTGATGCGCTTGCCGGTGTGACCGGTCCACTCGCCGGAGCGGACCTTCTCCGAGAAGGCGCTCATCTTGTCGAGGACGGCGTGCACCGCGGGCACCACGTTCTCGCCGTCGACCTCGATGACGGCGTCACGCGGGGCGCGCAGCGCCGTGTGCAGGACCGCGCGGTCCTCCGTCGTATTGATCTTCTCGCCGCGGAACATGGCGTCCCGGAGCCCGAAGACGTCCGTCGCGGCGGCGAGCTCGCGCAGCAGCCGCAGCGTCTCCTCCGTGACGAGGTGCTTGGAGTAATCGAGGTGCAGGTCACCGACCTGGAGGGTGTACGCCGTGCCGCGTGCCGGATCGGCGGCGAACAGCTCGCGCAGCTGCACCTCCCCGAGCTGTTCGCGGTGCTTGGTGAGCGCCGTCCACTCGGGCGTCTGATTGAGCCTGGCGCGGCTTTCTGCATTCATCTCGGACTTCAGCCTTCTCTCGTACCCATGTACGTGTATTGCCCCGCTGCACTCTCCAACCTAATGGATCGATGAGCGATATGAGATGTCTGAAACTGATCGTCCGCACACGTGCCGGGATAAAGAAACCGGCCGGACACCTCTCGGTGTCCGGCCGGTTCGCAAGTACTAGATCTCGCCCCGCAGTTTGGCGAGTGCTTCCGCGAGGATGGCCTCTCCGTCCTCGTCGCTGCGCCGCTCGCGTACGTACGCCAGATGCGTCTTGTACGGCTCGGTGCGCGGCGGGTCCGGCGGGCTGTCCCGGTCCTGACCTGCCGGGAAGCCGCAGCGGGGACAGTCCCACGTATCGGGGACCTGCGCGTCGCTGGCGAAGCTCGGCTGCGTCTCGTGCCCGTTGGAGCACCAGAAGGAGATGCGCAGTCGCGGCGCGGACTCACCGCGCTCGGCCTCGCCCATCGGCCCCGCCCCGACCCGACTTCCTCGGATCGCGTTGCCACTTGCCACGGTCGTAACTCCCTGCGTGATGGTGCTGCTGCGGGCGCCTCAGTTTACGTAAGGCCCAACGCGCGTCCAGTGGTGGGAGTTACACCCGACCGCCGGACGCAAGCCCCATGATAAGCCGCGCACGCGGGCTCGCACCGGACAAGCGACCAGTGCCTGGCGCTAGTTGTTCGCCTTCATCAGCAGACCCAGCGCGACAATGCACGCGAACCACAGCAGACCGACCACGACCGTGATGCGGTCGAGGTTGCGCTCCGCGACGGAGGAGCCACCGACGGACGACTGCATGCCGCCACCGAACATGTCGGAGAGACCGCCGCCCTTGCCCTTGTGCATCAGCACCAGCAGCATCATCAGAGCGCTGAAGACGATGAGGGCGATCGAGAACCCCATAACCACGGCTGGACCAACTTCCTCGGAACTGAATCGACGGCGGGGGCCGGGGGCTTTGCGTGCGGGCTTTCAAGCCAGCTTCGAGAGCCTCCGACCCCCGCAAGGGTACGACGTATCGCCGCTACCGCATACTCACTGGTCGCGGAACCGGACGATCTTGACGAACTCGTCCGTGTCCAGCGCCGCGCCGCCCACCAGGGCGCCGTCGACGTCGGGCTGCGCCATGATGTCGGCGACGTTCTTAGCCTTCACGGAGCCGCCGTACTGGATGCGGACCTTGTCGGCGAGGTCCTGCGAGTACAGCTCGGCGAGACGGCCGCGGATCGCGCCGCAGACCTCCTGCGCGTCCTCGGGGGTCGCGACCTCGCCGGTGCCGATCGCCCAGACCGGCTCGTAGGCGATGACGATGGTCTCGGCCTGCTCGGCCGGGACGTCCTTCAGGCCGCCGTCGAGCTGGTTCAGCGTGTACTGGACCTGCTGGCCGGCCTTGCGGATGTCCAGGCCCTCGCCGATGCAGAGGATCGGGGTCAGGCCGTGCCTGTAGGCGGCCTTCACCTTGGCGTTGCAGATCTCGTCGGTCTCGTTGTGGTACTGGCGGCGCTCGGAGTGGCCCACGGCGACGTAGGTGCACTTCAGCTTGGCCAGCATCGGGCCCGAGATCTCGCCGGTGTAGGCACCGGAGTCGTGCGCCGAGATGTCCTGGGCGCCGTACTTGATCTTGAGCTTGTCGCCGTCGACCAGGGTCTGCACGGAGCGCAGGTCGGTGAAGGGCGGCAGGACGGCGACCTCGCAGGCGTCGTAGTCCTTGTCGGCCAGGGCGAAGGCGAGCTTCTGGACGTGGGCGATGGCCTCGAGGTGGTTGAGGTTCATCTTCCAGTTGCCCGCCATCAGCGGGGTACGCGTAGTCATCAGGTCTCAGTTCTCCAGTGCGGCGAGGCCGGGGAGCATCTTGCCCTCGAGGTATTCGAGGGAGGCGCCGCCACCGGTCGAGATGTGGCCGAAGGCATTCTCGTCGAAGCCCAGGTTGCGGACGGCCGCGGCGGAGTCGCCGCCGCCGACCACGGTGAAGCCGTCGCAGTTGAGCAGGGCTCGCGCGACGGCCGAGGTGCCTTCGGCGTAGTCGGGGTGCTCGGCGACGCCGACCGGGCCGTTCCAGAAGACGGTCTCGGCGTCGGCGATCTTCGTGGCGAAGAGCTCGCGGGTCTTGGGGCCGATGTCCAGGCCCTCCATGTCCGCGGGGATCCGGTCCGCGTCGACGGTCTTGAAGTCGGCGGGGGCCTTCGTCTTCAGGTCGGGGAAGTCCGTGGAGACCAGGACGTCGACGGGCAGGACGAGCTCGACGCCGTTCTTCTCGGCGCGCTCCATGTACTCCTTGACGACCGGGATCTGGTCCTCCTGGAGGAGGGAGATGCCGACCTCGTGGCCCTGGGCCTTGAGGAAGGTGTACGCCATGCCGCCGCCGATCAGCAGGCGGTCGGCCTTGCCGAGCAGCTCGTCGATGACGGCGAGCTTGTCGGAGACCTTGGCGCCGCCGAGGATGACGGTGTACGGGCGCCGCACGTCCGCGGTGAGCTTCTTGAGGACGCCGACCTCGGTGGCGATGAGGTAGCCCGCGTAGTGCGGCAGCTTGGCCGGCAGGTCGTACACGGACGCGTGCTTGCGGTGCACGGCGCCGAAGCCGTCGCCCACGTAGACGTCCGCGAGGGCGGCGAGCTGCTCGGCGAACCCGGCGCGCTCGGCGTCGTCCTTGGAGGTCTCGCCCGCGTTGAAGCGGAGGTTCTCGATGACGGCGACCTGACCGGGCTGCAGGCCGTCCACCGCGTCGTGCGCGGCGGGGCCGACGGTGTCCTGCGCGAACGCGACCGGCGCGCCCAGGAGTTCGCCGAGCCGCTCGGCGGCGGGCAGCAGCGAGAAGGCCGGGTCCGGGGCGCCCTTGGGGCGGCCCAGGTGCGAGGCCACGACCACCTTGGCGCCCGCGCCGACGAGAGCCTTGACCGTCGGCAGGACGGCGCGGATGCGGCCGTCGTCAGTGATGGTGCGGCCGTCGAGCGGCACGTTGAGGTCGGCGCGGACGAAGACCCGCTTGCCGTCGACTCCTTCGCCGAGAAGTTCGTCGATCGTCTTCATGAACTGGACTCCTTGGGTGGCTGACGCACAACAGGGCCCGGAGCGCGCGGCGTTGCGCGGTCCGGACCCTGTGCTCACATCTAGGTGTCTGCTCTGATGATCAGAGCTGACCGCCGACGAAGACGGTGAGGTCGACGAGGCGGTTGGAGTAGCCCCACTCGTTGTCGTACCAGCCGAGGATCTTCACCGTCTTGCCCTCCTGGACCATGGTCAGGGAGGAGTCGAAGGTGCAGGAGGCCGGGTCGCCGACGATGTCCGACGACACGATCGGGTCCTCGGTGTAGGTGAGGAAGCCCTTGAGGGCGCCGTCGTCGGAGGCCTTCTTGAACGCGGCGTTGACCTCGTCCTTGGTGACCTCGCGCTGCAGGTCGACGACGAGGTCGGTGGCGGAACCGGTCGGGACCGGGACGCGCATCGCGATGCCGTCGAGCTTGCCCTTGAGCTGGGGCAGGACCAGAGCGGTGGCCTTGGCGGCACCGGTCGTGGTCGGGATGATGTTCTCGGCGGCGGCGCGGGCGCGGCGCAGGTCCGAGTGCGGGAAGTCCAGGATGCGCTGGTCGTTGGTGTACGCGTGGACCGTCGTCATCAGGCCCTTGACGATGCCGAAGTTCTCGTCGAGAACCTTGGCCATCGGCGCCACACAGTTGGTGGTGCAGGAGGCGTTGGAGATGACGTGGTGGTTGGCCGCGTCGTACTTGTCCTGGTTGACGCCCATCACGATGGTGATGTCTTCGTCCTTGGCAGGAGCCGAGATCAGGACCTTCTTGGCGCCACCGGCGATGTGCTTCTCGGCATCGGCCTTCTTGGTGAAGATACCGGTGGACTCGATCACGATGTCGACGCCCAGCTGACCCCACGGGATGTCGGCGGGGTTGCGCTCGGACAGCACCTTGATGGTGTGACCGTCGACGGTGATGGTGTCCTCGGTGTGCGACACCTCGGCCTTGAGGCGGCCCAGGATGGTGTCGTACTTCAGAAGGTGTGCGGTGGTCGCGGTGTCACCCAGGTCGTTGACAGCCACGATCTCGATGTCCGCACCCTGCTCCAGCAGTGCGCGGAAATAGTTGCGACCGATGCGGCCAAAGCCGTTGATGCCTACGCGGATCGTCACGAAACCGATCTCCTCGTTGGTACGCCGGTTTTAGACGCCGGCGAGTTGTATGGGATGTCCCCGACCGCCTCCGACCCTACCTCTCTGAAGCCTCTGAAGTGACATCGAGAGGGCCCATGGGCGACACAGAAGCCCGTACCCCCCAGTAGGGGTACGGGCCACCGGGACCTTGGTCCCGATTACGCACTGTCAGCTGCGCAGATGTGCCAGGGAGGCGCCCATAAGAGCGGCCCGTTCGGCGTTTCCGGCGATGTGCTCGAACCCGAAGCCGAGCAGCACGCTGTCACGCGCTGTGACGGCCGCATAGGACTTGAAGAGCTCGCCGGTCCGCTCCCAGTCGCCTGTGATAGAGGGGCTTCCGGCCGGGGGCGGCGCGACGGTCCAGGAGCCGAGCGACGTCTCGAATCCCTCGCTCTCCACGACGTTGCCGCCGACGACCAGCTGCGCGTTGTCCGCGAAGAGGCCGCGACCGCCGGTGGAGGGGTCGCTGACGGAGCTGAGCGACACCTCGATCTTCTTGCCCGCGTAGGCGCTGAGGTCGAAGGCGACGGGCTTCCAGCCCCCGGAGGAGCCGGTGAAGCTGTTCCAGGCGCCGCTGGTGCCGGACGCCGTGCAGGCGCCCGCGCCGAGGGTCAGGTAGTGGCGCAGGAAGGGATGGCCGTTGAGGAAGAAGCCGGCCTCGCACTCGGCGGGCACGGCGGCGGACGAGTTGCCGTTCTTGTCCGGCAGCGTGGTCCAGTCCTCCGCGCCGGTGGTGTGCGCCTCCAGGAGGCCGTGGTCGTAGCCGGTCTCCAGGTTCCAGTTGAGGGCGAGGCGCAGCTCGGGCGCGTCGGCGGCCGTGACACCGGTCAGATCGATGGTGTGCGTGAGCCGCTTGTAGTCCTGGTCCGCGTGGGTGGCCGAGGCCATGCCTTGGCCCTCGAAGGGCGCGAACGGGTTGGGCAGGTTGGGGTAGGAGCCCGCTGCCGCGCTCTTGAACTGCGGGAACTCCGTGGCGGGCAGGGTCTCGGAGGTGACGGTGAAGCGGCCTGCCTTGTCGAGCGGGTTGGTGTCGGCGGCGGCGAGCGGTGTGCTCACCCCGTCGAGTGCTCCCGCGCCCTTGAAGCTGTTGGCGCCGACCGCGGAGAGGCGCTGGTAGGCGCCGAGGTAGTACTGCGCGAAGTCGTCGGTCAGGGCCTCGCCCAGGTCGACGTTGCCGCCGGTGCGCTCACCGGACTCGATGAGCTTGCCGCCCTCGTTGAGGTAGGCGCGCAGGGCGAGTTGGGTGGGTGCGCCGGGGACGGGGTCGCCGGTGTAGTGGACGACCGCGGAGAAGTGCGACAGGACGCCGAGCGGGTGCGGGGCGCCCTGCTTCGCGACGTCCCAGACCGCGGCGGAGCGGCCGTTGGCCTTCAGCGCGTCGACGTACTTCTGCGTCTGGGTGGCCGTCGCGCCCTCCTCGGCGACGACGAGCGTGTTCGCCTTCGGGCGTTCGGCGACGGTGTACGTGAAGTGCTCGCTCTGGGTGCGGCCCTTCTTCGTACGGCCGGTGAACCACACCTCGACCTTGTCGCCCACGCGCGCGTCCTCGATCTCGGCGCGGTACTGGTCGAAGTGGAGGTTGTCCTCGCCGCCGTAGGTCTCGCCGCCCTTCCAGGCCGTGAGCTTCTCGCCGTGCGTACGGCCGCCGTTGATCCGGTAGTTGAGCTCCTTCTCGCGCACCGACTTGCGGGCGATGACGGCTGCTTCCTGGTCGCCGCCGCGCGCGTAGGAGGTGGCGAAGGCGTCGGGGGTGAAGTCCGGGGCCTCGATGCCGGTGACGGAGACCGGCTGGTCGGGGTGGAGCGCCGTCTCGGCGACGGCGAGCGCGAAGGGCACGTTCTTCGCGAACTCCTGCTGGATCAGCTTCTCGTCGTCGGGGAAGGTGAAGACGGACGCGCAGTCCTCGGGCTTCCAGACGTCGTTCGGGTCGATGTTCGACGCGGTCTGGCAGGTGGACATCTCCGGCGTGAACATCGAGATGCCGTTGACGTTGCCCGCGTGGCCGTCGGCCTCGCCGTTGGTGGTGTAGAGCTCGGAGGCGATCTGCGGGTGGTAGCCGGGGACCGCGGGCTTCTCCGGGGTGCCGTTCAGCGCCCTGTAGAGCACGTCGTCCGGGGTCGGCGTGGCGACCTGCCAGCCCACTCCGTAGAGGAGCAGTTCGGCCGCGGAGTGGTAGTTGACCCCGTACGTGAAGCCGATGCGTTTCTGGAAGCCGTCGATGGCCTTGGTCTCCGGCTCGGATATCGGGCCGGTGCCGCGGTAGGTCTCCGAGGAGGAGTCGGGGGACGAGCCCTCGTTGTCGTAGCCCCACTTGTAGGAGAAGTTGCGGTTGAGGTCGACGCCGTCGCCGGGGGTGATCTTGCCGTCGCCGTCGACGTCACGGAGGTTCTTGCGCCACTGGCGGTTGGCGGCGGCGGCGTGGGTGAAGTCGTAGCCGTCGGGGTTGGCGGAGAGGACGAACCACAGCTCGGTGGAGTCCACGAGCTTGGTGACGCGCTGGTCCTTGCCGTAGTTGTCCAAGTAGTAGTGCATCAGGCGGCGGGTCATCTCGGGGGTGATCCACTCGCGCGCGTGCTGGTTGGACATGTAAAGGGTGGAGGGCTTGGCGCCGTCCTTGGTCTTCTTGGCGCCCTTGGAGAGCTTCAGGGCGAGGATGTCCTGGCCCTTGAGGGTCTTGCCGATGGAGACGACCTTGGTGAGACCGGGGTTGGCTTGCCCGGTCTTGACTATCTCCTCCTTGAGACCGCCCTGCCCGCTGTACGGCCGGTAGACGCCGTCCCCCGCGGCCTCGGTCCGCTTCCGCGCCGCCGCCGACACCTTGTGCTCGCTGAGTTCGATGCCCTTGCGCTCGATCGTCTTGGCCTGGCCCTCGGTGAGGTACAGCTCCACACGGCCGGTGCCGCGCTCGGGCATCTGCCCGGCGAGTTCGTGGGCGTCCTGACCGGCCTCGACCAGGGTCGGTATCTGCTTTTCGGTGACCTCTGCCTCGTAGACCTGCACGGCCGCCGGGTCGTCGGCGGCGGGCACCGCGTCCGGCCCGCTCGCCTGAGCCTGCGGTGCGGCGGCGAGACCGCCGATGAGCAGTGCACTGGCCGCGAGAACGGATCTCGCGCTCGCTCTTCGTCTCATGAGCCCCCCTTGCGGTTGTCCGGCACAGATGTGCGGGATGCCAGGCTCGTGACGGGGCATGATCATGTCAATACAGCGGGTGAGGGCGAGTGGAACGGACACACGAAAGCCGCCAGCGTCCCGTGGGACACCAGCGGCTTACGGGGGTGCGGGGGGCCTGAGTGACCTCGGCGTGGCCTCTGCGTGGCCTCTGCTGTGGGACCGGGCGCGGGACCGGGCGTCAGACCGCCATGTTGTCCGCGAGCTCCTCGGTCAGGTTGGATTCCGTACCCGCGATCCCCAGGTCCTGCGCCCGCTTGTCGGCCATCGCGAGGAGGCGGCGGATGCGGCCCGCGACGGCGTCCTTGGTCAGCGGCGGATCGGCGAGCGCGCCCAGTTCCTCCAGGGAGGCCTGCTTGTGCTCCATCCGCAGCCGACCGGCCGCCGCGAGGTGCTCGGGCACCTCGTCGGCGAGGATCTCCAGGGCGCGCTGCACGCGGGCGCCCGCCGCGACGGCCGCGCGGGCCGAGCGGCGCAGGTTCGCGTCGTCGAAGTTGGCCAGGCGGTTGGCGGTGGCGCGCACCTCGCGCCGCATCCGCCGCTCCTCCCAGGCGAGCACCGACTCGTGCGCCCCGAGCCGGGTGAGCAGCGCGCCGATCGCGTCGCCGTCGCGCACGACGACCCGGTCCACGCCGCGCACCTCGCGCGCCTTGCTCGCGATCTGTAGCCGGCGCGCCGCGCCGACCAGCGCGAGGGCGGCCTCCGGGCCCGGGCAGGTCACCTCGAGGGAGGAGGAGCGGCCGGGCTCGGTGAGCGAGCCGTGCGCGAGGAAGGCGCCGCGCCAGGCGGCCTCCGCGTCGCAGGTGGCCCCCGAGACCACCTGCGGCGGGAGACCACGGATGGGGCGGCCGCGACCGTCGACGAGGCCCGTCTGGCGGGCCAGCTGATCGCCGCCCGCAACCACCCGTACGACGTAGCGCGAGCCGCGCCGCAGGCCGCCGGGGGCCATCACGATCAGCTCCGAGCTGTGCCCGAAGATCTCCAGGATGTCCCGCTTGAGGCGGCGCGCCGCCATCGCGGTGTCCAGCTCCGCCTCGATCACGATGCGGCCACTCACCAGGTGAAGGCCGCCCGCGAACCGCAGGATCGCCGAGACCTCTGCTTTTCTGCAGCAGGTCCGGGTGACGGGGAGCCGGGAGATCTCGTCCTTCACCGCTGCCGTCATCGCCATGGGCCGATCCTTCCATGCATCCGAAAAATACGGTCGTACGCGGCTGCCAGGAGCTCCGGGTCGTGCCGCGGAGTTCCGTCGGGCCGGGCCACCGGCGCCAGCTCGACCGTGGCGCCGAACCGCTTGGCGGCATCGGTGAGTGACTCACGGTCGGGCACGGCGGCCTCGTCGGCCAGCACCACGTCCAGGGCGAGTTTAGGGGCGTGTCGGGCCAAAACCTCCAAATGACGCTGCGGAGAGAAGCCTTCGGTTTCTCCCGGTTGCGGCGCGAGGTTGAGCGAGAGGACCTTGCGGGCCTTCGTCTCGGTGAGCGCGTCGAGCAGTTCCGGGACGAGCAGGTGCGGGATCACCGAGGAGAACCAGGAGCCGGGGCCGAGCACCACCCAGTCCGCGTCGAGGACGGCGGCGACCGCCTCCGGGACCGCCGGCGGGTCGTGCGGGACGACGTGCACGGACTGGACCTCGCCCGGGGTGAGGGCCACCGTGGCCTGGCCGCGGACGGTGTCCACGTCGTCGGGCCGCTCCGGGTCATGGCCCCTGACGAGGGCCTGGAGCTCCAGCGGCACGGCCGACATGGGCAGGACCCGGCCCTGCGCGCCGAGCAGCCGGCCGACCAGGTCGAGGGCCTGGACGTGGTCGCCGAGCTGCTCCCACAGGGCGACGATCAGCAGATTGCCGACCGCGTGCTCGTGCAGGTCGCCCTTGGACTGGAAGCGGTGCTGGATGACGCGCGACCACGTCTGGCCCCAGTCGTCGTCGCCGCAGAGCGCGGCGAGGGCCTTGCGCAGGTCGCCGGGCGGCAGCACGCCGAGCTCGTCGCGGAGGCGGCCGCTGGAGCCGCCGTCGTCGGCGACCGTGACGACGGCGGTGAGGTCTCCGGCCCCGGTGATGCGGCGCAGCGCCGCGAGCGAGGCGGACAGGCCCATGCCCCCGCCGAGCGCGACCACCTGCGGCTGGGTGCCCCGCTTGCGGCCCAGTCGGCTCAGGCGGACGGTCCGGCGGTGGGGTTTCATTCGCGCCCCATGTCCCGGTGGACGATGACGGTCTCCACGCCCTCGGGCGCCAGGCGCGCCGCGAGCTTCTCCGACATGGCCACCGAGCGGTGCTTGCCGCCCGTGCAGCCGACCGCGATCGTCACGTACCTCTTGCCCTCGCGGCGGTAGCCCGCGGCGATGAGCTGGAGCAGCTCGGTGTACCGGTCGAGGAACTCCTTGGCGCCGGGCTGGCTGAGGACGTACGCCGAGACCTCCTCGTTCTGGCCGGTGTACTGGCGCAGCTCGGGGACCCAGTGCGGGTTGGGCAGGAAGCGCATGTCCACGACCAGGTCGGCGTCGACCGGCAGGCCGTACTTGAAGCCGAAGGACATGACGGTGGCCCGCAGCTCGGGCTCCTCCTCGCCCGCGAACGAGGCGTCCATCTTGGCGCGCAGCTCGTGCACGTTGAGGCTGGAGGTGTCGATCACCAGGTCGGCGTCGCCGCGCAGCTCGCGAAGCAGGTCGCGCTCGGCCGCGATGCCGTCGACGATGCGGCCGTCGCCCTGCAGGGGGTGCGGGCGGCGGACCGACTCGAAGCGGCGGACCAGGGCCTCGTCGGAGGACTCCAGGAAGACGATGCGCCGTGTGACGTTCTTCGACTCCAGCTCGGCGAGCGACTCGCGGAGGTTGTCGAAGAAGCGCCGGCCGCGGACGTCGACGACCACGGCGATACGGGCGACGTTGCCCTGCGAGCGGGCTCCGAGCTCCACCATGGTGGGGATCAGCGCGGGCGGCAGGTTGTCGACCACGAACCAGCCGAGGTCCTCCAGACACTTGGCCGCCGTACTGCGGCCCGCGCCCGACATCCCGGAGATGATCACCAGCTCGGGAATCGCGGCGTCCGGTACGCCCGGCGTCTCGATCGGCGTGCCCGCACTCACTTGCTGTTCACCTTCGTCGTGCTCGCTCATGTCTCCTGCCCCCGTCGTTCTTCCGAGGGGCCCGCGGTCGCGGGCTCCTCCTCTTCCATGATCTCTCCGGTCGCCGTGTTCACGGCGGGTGCGGCGGGTGCCGCCTGCGCGAGGGCCACGGCGATGGCCTCGGCCGTCTTGCGGCCCACGCCCGGTACCTCGCAGATCTGGTCGATTGTCGCGGATCGCAGCTTCTTCACCGAACCGAAGTGCTTGATCAGCGTCTGCTTGCGCGCGTCCCCGAGACCGGGCACGGCGTCCAGCGGACCCGCCCGGAAGCGCTTGGCCCGCTTGTTGCGCTGGTAGGTGATGGCGAAGCGGTGGGCTTCGTCACGTACCCGCTGAAGGAGGTACAACCCCTCGCTGGTGCGCGGCAGGATCACCGGGTCGTCCTCGTCGGGGACCCAGACCTCCTCCAGGCGCTTGGCGAGGCCGCACACCGCGATGTCGTCGATGCCGAGCTCGTCGAGGGCCCTCTTGGCGGCCGCGACCTGCGGCTGGCCGCCGTCCACGACGACGAGCTGCGGCGGATACGCGAACCGCTTGGGGCGGCCGTCCTCCTCGGTCGGGCCGAGATCGGAGACCTCACCGGTCTCCTCGTCCACCCACTCCCCCGTCTTCTCCTTCTCCGCGAGGTAGCGCCTGAAGCGGCGGGTGATGACCTCGTGCATGGAGCGGACGTCGTCCTGCCCCTCGAAGCCCTTGATCTGGAAGCGGCGGTACTCGCTCTTGCGGGCGAGGCCGTCCTCGAAGACGACCATCGAGGCCACCACGTCGTCGCCCTGCAGGTGCGAGATGTCGAAGCACTCGACGCGCAGGGGCACGCTGTCCAGCTCCAGGGCGGCGGCGATCTCCTCCAGGGCGCGGGAGCGGGTGGTGAGGTCGGAGGCGCGCTTGGTCTTGTGCAGGACGAGGGACTGCTGCGCGTTGCGCGCGACGGTCTCCATGAGGGCCTTCTTGTCGCCGCGCTGCGGGATGCGCAGCGAGACGGATCCGCCGCGGCGCTCGGTCAGCCACTCCTGGACCGGCTCTATGGGGTCGGGCAGCGCGGGGACGAGCACCTCCTTGGGCACGGCGTCGCCGCTCTCCTCGCCGTACAGCTGCTGGAGGGCGTGCTCGACGAGGCCGGCGCTGGTGACCGCCTCGACCTTGTCGGTGACCCAGCCGCGCTGGCCGCGCACGCGCCCGCCCCGGACGTGGAAGATCTGGACGGCCGCCTCGAGCTCGTCCTCGGCGAGGGCGATGAGGTCGGCGTCGGTGGCGTCGGCGAGGACGACGGCGCTCTTGGCCATCGCCTTCTTCAGGGCCTCGATGTCGTCGCGCAGGCGCGCCGCGCGCTCGTACTCCATCTCCTCTGCCGCCTCCGCCATCTGGCGCTCAAGGCGCCGGATGTACGTACCGGTACGGCCGGCCATGAAGTCGCAGAAGTCCTCGGCGAGTTCACGGTGGACGTCGGCGGTGACGCGCTCCACGCAGGGCGCCGAGCACTTGCCGATGTACCCGAGCAGGCAGGGGCGGCCGGTGCGGGTGGCGTTCTTGAACACGCCCGCCGAGCAGGTGCGTACGGGAAAGGCGCGCAGCAGGAGGTCGACGGTGTCGCGGATCGCCCAGGCGTGGCCGTACGGACCGAAGTAGCGCACGCCCTTCTTCTTCTGGCCGCGCATCACCTGCACGCGGGGGTACTGCTCGTTCATCGTGACCGCGAGGTACGGATAGCTCTTGTCGTCGCGGTACTTGACGTTGAACCGGGGGTCGAACTCCTTGATCCAGGTGTACTCCAGCTGCAGCGCCTCGACCTCGTTGGAGACGACGGTCCACTCGACGGAGGCCGCCGTCGTCACCATGGATCGGGTGCGCGGGTGGAGCCCGGCCAGGTCCTGGAAGTAGCTGGCCAGGCGCTGGCGCAGGCTCTTGGCCTTCCCGACGTAGATCACCCGGCGGTGCTCGTCGCGGAATTTGTAGACCCCCGGGGCGTCGGGGATCTGTCCCGGCTTGGGGCGGTAGCTGGAAGGGTCGGCCATGTCGGACAGCCTACTGGCGGGTGCTGACAGTGCGGGTCAGCGTCCGGTCCCACCGGTGCGGACGGTGATCACGTCGCCCGGTTCCAGCCGGTCGTGGAGCGTACGGGCGTCGTCGGTGCGCAGGCCGATCCAGCCCTGGGTGACGTCCATGTGCCCCGGCGCCTTCTCGTTGTAGGTCAGCGCGACGATGTGGTTGATGTCGCCGTCCGGGGTGCGCAGCTCGACGACCCACGGCAGCGTCATGTCGTACTTGTCGAGGCCCACTGTCTGGGCGGTCATGCGCAGCTTGCGGTGGGTGGCGACGACCGTCATCCGGCCGGTCGGTGTGGGGTGTTGCGCGGTGCCCGCCGAGACGGGCAGCTCCCGGCCGCCGAGCGTCATCCGGTGCCGGGACAGGTCGACCGTGGCGGCCGGTTCGCGGGCGCCCTCGGTGGCGACAGGCGCGGGGGTCCGGTGCGGGCGGTCGTCGTCGGAGCCGGTGAGGAGCCCGGCCACGACGGTCACGACGACCGCAGCAGTGGCGAGGGTCACGCCCGCGACGGCGGCACGGCGCCGACGACCGCGCGCGACGGCGCGACGGCGGATCTCCGCGCCCGGTACGGGAGGAGGCGTGCGGTGGTCGGCCGCGAGGTCGTGCAGCGCGGACGTCAGGTCATCGGACACGGCCACTCCCCTTCGCGCGCGGCTCGTCGCCGTCGGCGTCCGGGCCCGCGCCTTCGCCGGCCCGCTCGGGCTCGGCGGAAAGCTGCGCGGCGAGCGCCGCACGGCCGCGCGACAGGCGGGCCTTGACGGTCCCGACGGGCGAGCCGGTCTCGGAGGCTACCCGCTCCACGCTCAGGTCGCACAGATGGTGCAGCACGACGGCCGTGCGCTGCGCCTCCGGGAGGGCACGCAGCGCCTGCACCAGGGCGGTGTGCTCGGGTCCCGGGCCGGGGACGCGGTCGGCGGGCGGGTTTCTGCGCACGAGGTCGAGCCAGCGCCGGGCACGGCGCCAGCGGCTCACGGCCAGGCGCATGGCGACGGTACGGATCCATGCCTCGGGCGCCTCGTCCGCGAGGAAGCTCCGGCGGCGGTCCCAGGCGCGTACGAACGCCTCCTGGACGACGTCCTGCGCCTCGCCGTGATCGCCGGTCAGGGCGTACAACTGGCCGACCAGACGCGGAAAGGCGGCGGTGTAGAACGCGTCGAACTCGTCCTCCGTCATGCCCCGTGCCCCCGCCCGGCCCCGCCGGATCACCCGGTCCGAAAATGTCGCGCCTCGTGTGCAACCTGTCGCGCCGCCCGTGCGTACAGGTCGCGTACATCGAAACACAGCCCAGGGGGGACCCATGACCACAGAGAACACAGAGAACACAGGGATCACGATGAGGCGCGCCACGCGCGCGTGGGGCACGGCGGCGCTCTGTTCGCTCGCGCTGGCGGGCTGCTCGCTCGCACTGGCGGGCTGCTCGGCGCAGGGCGGGGCGGACGACGGGCGGGCGGCCGGGCCAAAACCCGCGCCGACCGCGGCGGACCGTGCGTCCTCCGCACGGCAGAAGCCCACGGAGAGGACCGTTCCGGAGCCCGCGGCCCTCAAGGGGGCGCGGATCAACGTCTCCGAAGGACAGACCGTCGGTGTCGGCATGCCGGTGTCGCTGACCTTCGACCGCCCGGTGCCCGTCGCGGAACGGGCGGCGGTCGAGCGGCGTCTGAAGGTCGGGGCCGACCCCGTCGTGACGGGATCGTGGAGCTGGGTCAAGGACCGCAACCTGCACGACGGGCAGCGCATCGACTACCGGCCACGGGAGCCGTGGCAGCCCGGCACGAAGGTCACCGTCCGGGCGGGCGCCGGGATCACCCGGACGTTCGAGGTGGGCCGTTCGCTCGTCGCCACCGTGGACGTGCGGACCCACACCATGACGGTGGTGAAGGACGGCAGGACGCGCGAGGTGAAGGTCACCGCGGGCGCCCCGGGCATGGACACCTGGAACGGCACCATGGTCGTCCTCGACAAGCAGTCCCGGGTGCTCATGGACTCGCGGACGGTGGGCTACGGGAAGGCGTACAAGGACTACTACAACTTCGCTGTGCACCTGACGACTTCGGGCACCTACCTGCACGAGAACCCGAACGCGAACGCCACCGCGGGCGAGAGCAACGTCACGCACGGCTGCATAGGCCTGGCCACCGACGGCACCGCGCGGCGCTTCTACGCGGAGGTGATCCCCGGTGACATCGTGCGGGTCGTCGGCTCCAGGGAGACCGTGGACCCGGGCAACGGCTACGGCGGCTGGAACGTCGGCTGGAAGCAGTGGCGGGCGGGCAGCGCGCTGAGCTGACGGGCGGGATGGGAGGGAGGGGCGGCCGGTGTTCCGGCCGCCCCTCCCCCGGGTCAGCCCTCCCGCCGGGTGGTGCGGCGCCGGACGAGCACCGCCCCGGAGAGGCCGAGGGCGGCCAGGGCGCCCGCTCCGGCCAGCGAGGAAGCGACGGTGACGGGGCCCTCGGCGGCCGGCCGGGCCGCCTCCGCTCCCGCCCCCGGCTCCGTCTCCTCGTAGCCGCCCGCCTTGCCCGACTTCTCGTACGCGGAGCCCGGCAGCTTGTCGCCGTACGCCTTCTGGACGCGCTTGCGGTAGGCGGCGAGCGAGGTCCCCTCGGCTCCCACGGCGCGCACCGCGTCCTTGTCGAGGGGCAGCACGCGCGCGTGCTCCGCGTCCTGGACGTACCAGGCGTTGATCTGCGGCTCGTGGAAGACGGTGCCTCCGGGGAGCTTGTCGGCGCCCACGCGCGCGTAGTGGGTCTCGTCGTCCCCGGTGGCGATGTTCACGACCTGCCAGGAGCCGCCCTTGTCGACCATCCAGAGGGAGGCCTCCTGCCCGTCGGAGGAGACCGCCTTTCCGGCGAGGAACTCCACCCGGGCGACGGGCGCGCCCTTCTTGCCCGCGACGAAGTCCGGGGAGAGATAGCGGACGGGCACGGCCTTGCCCTCGACCCGCGGGTCGGCCGCGGCCACGGTGACCGCACCCTCCCGCGCGAAGAACCGGGAGAGCGTGTCGAGGGTCTTCGGCGCCTCGGCCGCCCGGAGCGCGGCGGCCCGGGAGGCGGCGGAGGGCGCGGCGGGACCGGAGTCGGCGGAGGCGGCCGGGGCCACGACGCCGAGGACCAGGGTGGCGGCGGCACCCGCGAGCGCGGCCTTGACCAGGTGACGGGAATCCAGGTGGCGGGGAAGGTGACGGGTCATCGCTCTCACGCCCCGATCCGGTAGAGCGAGTGGGTCCAGGAGAAGGTGTTGTTGTTGATGTACCAGTCGTGCGAGGCCCAGTTGTAGCGGTCGTTGGAGGGCCAGGGATCGCCCCAGTAGACCCAGCTGCTGGCGTCGTCGTAGCCGTAGAGGACATGCATGTGGCCGCCGCCGTTGGACCACTGGATGCGCGTCTCGACCGGGCGGCCCGCGTCGATCTCGGCCTTCACGGTCGGGTAGCGCAGCCAGCCGGTGACGTACGAGCCGGGGTTGATGCCCGCCCAGCGCAGACCGCTCTGCACATTGCCGAGCGTCGCCTGGTTGTTGGGGCACTCGGTGTTCTGGTTGCGGCCGAAGGCGGCGTTGCAGAACTGGTTCTGGCTGTAGTTGCGGCCCATGAAGGTCGCGATGGTGTTGCCGCCTGCGGCCCAGCACCAGTTGGTCTTCTGCTGGGACTGCATGGTGATGTTCAGCCGCCTGGCGGCCAGTACGGACGGGTCCGCAGTGGTGGCGGTGCTCGCCGTGCGGGCCTCGGGCGCGGCCGACACGGCGGGGGCGGAGTCGAGCGGAGCTGCCGTGGCCGTGGCCACGGGTGCGGCGAAGAGTGCTGCCGCGACGACGGCGAGTGCGGAGAGGTGTCTCCGTCTGCCGGCGCTGCTGCTCCTTGAGTGGGGTGGGCGCATCGCGTTCCTCCCGTGCGGGGTGGGGTGTGGAGGAGCGCGTCCGGACGCTGCGATTGAGCATCGAGTGTTGTCGAGTGCAGGTCAACACGCTTCAATGCGGAATTACTTGGGCCGTGAACGGCGGCGTACGGATGTGAACATCGGCCGTACGCCCACCTGGCAGCCCGCCCCCACCGGCGCGAACGCCGGAACGGCAGAAGTGAACGTTCACAGAAGGAGTCCGCTTTGCGGCACGGCACACGACTCGCGGACGAGCGGCACGAACGGCAGGAACAGGACGGGCGGCACGAACCGCACGAGCGGCACGAGCGGCACGAACAGCGCGCGGAGCTCGGCGCGGCCGAGGACCACGAAGCGCCCGCGGACCTGGAAGCCGCCCTGCGCACCGGCCCCTTCCACCTCGCGCTGCGCACCGCGATCGCCGCACGGCGCCTCCCCCTGCAACGCATACGCCACCACCTGACCCAGCACGGCGTCAACGTCGGTGTGACGAGCCTGAGTTACTGGCAACAGGGCGCCCGCCGCCCCCAGCGCGCCGAGTCCCTGCGCGCCGTCCGCGCCCTGGAGGAGATCCTCCAGCTCCCGGCGGAGTCGCTGATCCGGCTGCTCGTCCAGCCGGACCAGCGCGCCGACCGGGCCCGGCCCGCCGCCCGCTCGTACCGCTCCCTGGTCGAGGCCTCCGACGTGCTGCGCTCGCTCCTGGCCGAGCTCGGTTCACCGGTCGACGGCGGACTGCACACCATCGGCCACCACGAACGGGTACGGATCGGCGCGCTCCGCGAGATGGTCGGACGCGAGTCGCAGCACATCGTGCGCGCCCACCGGGACGGCGTCGACCGCTACGTGGCCATCCACCACGGGGATCCCGGATGCGCCCCCGACCGGGTGCGCGTTCGGGCCCTGGAGAACTGCCGCACGGGGCGCGTGCGCTGGCACCAGGGCACGGGGGTCCTGGTCGCCGAGCTGCTCTTCGACGCGCGCCTGCGCGCGGGCGACACCCACCTGTTCGGCTACGGCTTCGAGGACGGCACGGCAGGACCCGCCACCGAGTACATGCGCGGGTTCACCTACGCGGGCGGCCAGTACGCACTGCAGATCCGCTACGACGACGCTGCCCTGCCCGTACGCTGCCACCGCTTCGCACAGCACTCGGCCGCGGCCCCGCGCGGCGGCCGGCAGGAGCTGACACTGAACGGCAGCCACCGCTCGGTGCATGTGGTCGAGCCGCAGGTGCGGGCGGGGATCCTGGGGATCGCGTGGGACTGGGAGTGAGCCGGGCTCTACGCCTTCTTCGCCGGGCCCGCGATGATCTTGCCGTTCGCCACCTTCACCGGCAGCTCGGCGAGCGGCCGCACGGCCGGTTCGTGCAGCACCTTGCCGTTCGTGGCGTCGAACTCACTGCCGTGGCACTGGCAGACCAGCTTGTGCCCCTCCAGGTGTCTGATCGGGCAGCGCTCGTGGGTGCAGATCGTGCTGTACGCCTTGTACTCGTCCTCGGAGATCCGGCTGACGACGACGTTCTGGTCCGTGTACAGCTTCGAGGCGCCCACCTTGACGTCGTCGGACTTCCCGAGATCCACCGGCGCGGTCGGCGCCGACCGGTTCGGCCCGTTGCCGGACGAACAGGCGGTGAGCCCGAGCCCGACGGCCGGGGCGAGGGCGGCGGCCCGCAGCACGGTGCGGCGGGCGTGGGGCGTGCCGGACATGGTGTCTCCACAGGTCAGGTGCGTCGGTGACGGATCAGACACTACCGGCGCGAAGGGCTGCGACCGGGTCGGGCACGAGCGCGCCCGAGTGGTGCCCGCTTCCGCCCGCCGCCTCGCGCACGGCCTAGCCTGAGCGGAACGCCGAGCTCGATCCGCACCACCCGCACCACCCGCACCACCCGCACCGCACCCCACCGCACCGCACCCCACCGCGCCCGAGAGGAACCGCCCGTGATCGTCGTCGCAGGAGAGGCCCTGATCGACCTCGTGCCGCAGCGGACGGACAGCGGCCCCGGGCTGCCCGCGCTCGCGCCGCGCCCCGGCGGCGGCCCGTACAACACCGCCGTGGCGCTCGGCCGGCTGGGCTCACCGGTCTCCTTCTGCTCGCGCGTCTCGCGCGACGCCTTCGGCGATGCGCTGCTCGACGGGTTGCGGGCGGCCGGGGTCGACGTCTCGCCCGTGCAACGCGGCCCGGAGCCGACGACGCTCGCCGTCGCCTCGATCGGCGCGGACGGCTCGGCCGGGTACTCCTTCTACGTCGAGGGCACGGCCGACCGGCTCTTCGAGGCCCCCGAGCAGCTGCCCGACGGCGTACGGGCGATGTCGTTCGGCACCTGCTCGCTCGTCCTGGAGCCGGGCGCGAGCGCGTACGAGGAGCTGATGCGCCGGGCGGCGGCGCGCGGCGTCTTCACCACGCTCGACCCGAACATCCGGGCCGGGCTGATCCCCGACGCCGACGCCTACCGCGCGCGGTTCAAGAGCTGGCTGCCCTCCGTCTCGCTGCTCAAGCTGTCGCGGGAGGACGCCGACTGGCTCGGGGGCACCCCGCGCGAGTGGCTGTCCGCGGGGCCCGCCGCCGTGGTGGTCACCCACGGCGGCGACGGCCTGTCGCTGTACACGCGGGACGGTACGGAGCTGCGGGTGCCCGGCGAGGCGGTCGACGTGGTGGACACGATCGGGGCGGGCGACACCGTCAACGCGGCGCTGCTGCACGGGCTCTCCGCACGCGGCGCGCTGTCGCCCCGGGCACTGGCGGAGCTGGGCGCGAAGGGCTGGAGCGACGTACTGCGCTTCGCGGCGCGGGCGGCCGCGCTCACCTGCTCGCGGGCGGGCGCGGAGCCGCCGTACGCGGCCGAACTCGCGTAGTCGGCGGGCCTGATGGTCGCACTGGCAGGCACCGGCCGCCCCTGCCTGCCTCAGCGGCCCGTGCCTGCCTCAGCGGCCCGTGAACACGCCGTGCCGGCCGGCTCCCGCCGCGAAGCGTTCCGCGCCCGCGGCCGCCTCGGCCAGGGAGTGCAGACCGTGGCTCAACTCGACCGCCATCGCCTCCTCTTCGGGCAGGCCGCCCTGGTCGAGGAGAGCGAGCCGGTCGCGCCGCAGGCAGGTCTGCGGGAACCCGGCGATCTCGGCGGCGAGCTGCTCGGCCGCGGCGCGCGAGGTGCCGGTGGGCACGGTCCGGTTGACCAGGCCCATGCCGAGCGCCTCCGCCGCGCCCACGGGGCGGCCGGTCATGATCAGGTCCAGGGCGCGGCCCTCGCCGATCAGCCGGGGCAGCCGCACCGTACCGCCGTCGATGAGCGGGACACCCCAGCGGCGGCAGAACACCCCGAGGACGGCGTCCTCCTCGGCGACCCGCAGATCGCACCAGAGAGCCAGTTCGAGGCCGCCTGCGACGGCGTGGCCGGAGATCGCCGCGATCACCGGCTTGGACAGGCGCATCCGGGTGGGGCCCATGGGGCCGTCCCCGTCCTCGGTCACCGCGTTCCCGTCGGGGGTGCCGATGGCCTTGAGGTCCGCGCCCGCGCAGAAGGTGCCGCCCGCGCCCCACAGGACGGCGACGGCGGCGTCCGGGTCGGCGTCGAAGGCACGGAAGGCGTCGGCGAGGGCGCGGGCGGTGGGCCCGTCGACGGCGTTCCGCGCGGCGGGGCGGCACAGCACGATGGTGGTGACGGGGCCTGCGCGTTCGCTGCGTACGGGCATGGGAGAAGCCGACCACGGAGTCGGGGCGCCGGGCAAGGGGCGTTCGGGCCGCCCCGGCCCGCCCCTCGCGTACGGAGAAGCGCCCCGTCCCTGGTGGGGGGCGGGGCGCTTCGGTCGGGTCCGTACGTCGGCCGGGAAGCCGTGCGCCGGGTCCCTGAGGACGGCGGTCGTCAGGCCTTGCGGGCCCGCGTCGTCTTCTTGGCGGCGGCCTTCTTCGTCGTGGCGGCAGCCTTCTTCTTCGTGGCGGCAGCCTTCTTCGAAGCAGCCGCCTTGTTCCCAGCAGCCGTCTTCTTGGCGGGCGCGTCCGTCCTGACCGTGGCCGTCCGCTTCGTGGCCGTGGCGGTCGCCGCCACCGTCTTCTTGGCGGCGGTCTTCTTGGCGGGCGCCTTCCTGGCGGCCGTCTTCTTGGCGGGCCGTCCCCGCGAGGGCACCGCGTCGCTGATCCGGTCCGCCGAGATGATGTCCCGCAGGAACTTGCCGGTGTGGCTGGCCGGCACTCCGGCGACGTCCTCGGGCGTGCCTTCGGCGATGACGAGGCCACCGCCGTTACCGCCCTCGGGGCCCATGTCGACGACCCAGTCCGCGGTCTTGACCACGTCGAGGTTGTGCTCGATGACGATGACCGTGTTGCCCTTGTCGACCAGGCCGGAGAGGACCGTGATCAGCTTGCTGATGTCCTCGAAGTGCAGACCGGTGGTCGGCTCGTCCAGGACGTACACGGTCCGGCCCGTCGAGCGCTTCTGGAGCTCGGAGGCCAGCTTCACGCGCTGGGCCTCGCCTCCGGAGAGCGTGGGTGCCGACTGGCCGAGGCGTACATACCCGAGGCCGACGTCGTTGAGGGTCTTCAGGTGCCGGGCGATGGCGGGCACGGCCTCGAAGAAGTCGAGCGCCTCCTCGATCGGCATGTCGAGGACCTCGGCGATGGACTTGCCTTTGTAGTGCACGTCCAGCGTCTCGCGGTTGTACCGCGCGCCGTGGCAGACCTCGCACGGGACGTACACGTCCGGCAGGAAGTTCATCTCGATCTTGATGGTGCCGTCGCCGGAGCAGTTCTCGCAGCGGCCGCCCTTGACGTTGAAGGAGAAGCGGCCGGGCAGATAGCCGCGGACCTTCGCCTCCGTCGTCTCCGCGAAGAGCCTGCGGACGTGGTCGAAGACTCCGGTGTACGTCGCCGGGTTCGAGCGCGGGGTGCGGCCGATGGGCGACTGGTCGACGTGCACGACCTTGTCGACCAGGTCGTCGCCCTCCACGCGCGTGTGGCGGCCGGGGACGGACCGGGCGCCGTTGAGCTCGCGGGCCAGGTGCGTGTACAGGATGTCGTTGACGAGCGTCGACTTGCCCGAGCCCGAGACGCCCGTGACGGCCGTCAGGACGCCGAGCGGGAAGGAGACGTCGATGTCCTGGAGGTTGTTCTCACGGGCGCCGTGCACCGTGAGCTGCCGGGAGGGGTCGACGGGACGGCGCACGTCCGGGACCGGGATGGCCCGCTTGCCCGAGAGGTACTGGCCGGTGATCGACTTGTCGTTGGCCAGGAGCTCCTTCATGGAGCCGCTGTGCACGACCTTGCCGCCGTGCTCGCCCGCGCCGGGGCCGATGTCGACGACCCAGTCGGCGACCTTGATGGTGTCCTCGTCGTGCTCGACGACGATGAGCGTGTTGCCCATGTCGCGCAGGCGGACGAGGGTCTCGATCAGTCGGTGGTTGTCGCGCTGGTGGAGGCCGATGGACGGCTCGTCCAGGACGTAGAGCACGCCGACCAGGCCGGAGCCGATCTGGGTGGCCAGGCGGATGCGCTGGGCCTCGCCTCCGGAGAGGGTGCCCGCCGCGCGGTTCAGCGAGAGGTAGTCCAGGCCGACGTCGACCAGGAACCGCAGCCGCTCATTGACCTCCTTGAGGACCCGCTCGGCGATCTTCTTGTCACGGGCGCCGAGCTTCAGCCGGGCGAGGAAGTCCGCGCAGTCGCTGATGGACATCGCGGAGACCTCGGCGATCGACTTCCCCATGACCGAGACGGCCAGGACGATCGGCTTGAGGCGGGTGCCCTCACAGGTGGGGCAGGGCACCTCGCGCATGTAGCCCTCGAAGCGCTCGCGGCTGGCGTCGCTCTCGGCCTCGCTGTGGCGGCGCTTGACGAAGGGGACGGCGCCTTCGAAGGCGGTGGTGTAGACCCGCTCGCGGCCGTACCGGTTGCGGTAGCGCACCTCGATCTGCGTCTTGTGGCCGTTGAGCAGGGCCTTCTTGGCGCGCTGCGGAAGTCCGGCCCAGGGCATCTCGGTGGAGAAGCCGAGCGCGTCGGCGAGGGCGCCCACGAGCCGGCCGAAGTACTCCTTGGTGTGGCCGTGCGACCAGGGGTGGATGGCACCCTCGTCGAGCGACTTGTCCGGGTCCGGAATGATCAGCTCCGGGTCGACCTCCATGCGCGTGCCGATGCCGGTGCAGTCCGGGCAGGCGCCGAAGGGCGAGTTGAAGGAGAAGGAGCGGGGCTCGAGCTCCTCGAAGGACAGGTCGTCGTACGTGCAGTAGAGGTGCTCCGAGTACATGCGCTCGCGCTCGGGGTCGTCCTCGGGGAGGTCGACGAAGTCGAGCACGATCATGCCTCCGGAGAGGCCGAGTGCGGTCTCCACGGAGTCGGTCAGACGGCGCTTGGCGGAGTCCTTCACCGTGAGGCGGTCGACGACGACCTCGATGGTGTGCTTCTCCTGCTTCTTGAGCGTGGGCGGCTCGGAGAGCTGGATCGTCTCGCCGTCGACCCGCGCGCGGGAGTACCCCTTCGTCTGGAGGTCGGCGAAGAGGTCGACGAACTCGCCCTTGCGCTCGCGCACCAGCGGCGACAGGACCTGGAAGCGGCTGCCCTCGGGCAGCTCGAGGACCTTGTCGACGATGGCCTGCGGCGACTGCCGGGAGATGGGGCGCCCGCACTCGGGACAGTGCGGCTTGCCGATGCGCGCGAAGAGCAGGCGCAGGTAGTCGTAGACCTCGGTGATGGTGCCGACCGTTGAGCGCGGGTTGCGCGAGGTCGACTTCTGGTCGATGGAGACCGCGGGCGAGAGGCCCTCGATGAAGTCGACGTCGGGCTTGTCCATCTGGCCGAGGAACTGCCGGGCGTACGAGGAGAGGGACTCCACGTACCGCCGCTGGCCCTCGGCGAAGATCGTGTCGAACGCGAGCGAGGACTTGCCCGACCCGGAGAGTCCGGTGAAGACGATGAGGGAGTCACGCGGGAGGTCGAGCGAGACGTTCTTGAGATTGTGCTCGCGCGCGCCACGGACGATGAGACGGTCGGCCACGCCGGTCCGCACCTTTCTAGAGAGATGTGACGAGGGGCAGAACCCCCGTCGTTCACAGACTAGGGCGAGCCACTGACAACGCCGGGCTGCTTCCCTGGTTCCACCTGCACAACAAACCGGGACCTTCAAGAATGCCCGATGCCACCCTCGACCATATAGGACGTACATTCGATTTGCGGCCTGTCCTGGAGTCTTCACTCGAACGTGTGACCCAGCTATCGTCGGCCTCATGATTGATCATGTGCGCGACCTGGCGTCTGTACGTGACGCGACCGACCGGCTGCTCACCGCAGCCGCGAAACAGAACAACGATTCGACCGCCGCACCGTCGCGGCTGCCGGGCTGGACCCGGGGCCACGTCCTCGCCCACCTCGCGCGGAACGCGGACGCCCTGGTGAACGTGCTGGCCGGCCGCCCGATGTACGTCAGCGCCGAGGCGCGGGACGCGGACATCGAGCGGGACGCCCCGAGGCCCCTGGCCGAGCAGCTCGACGACGTCCGTCAGAGCATGGCCCGCTTCGAGGCCCAGGCCGCGCTCCCCGCCGACTGGTCGCGCACCATCACCATGCGCAACGGCGTCACCGACTCCGCCTCCAGGGTGCCGTTCCGGCGGTGGGTCGAGGTGGAGCTGCACCACGTCGACCTCGGTACCGGCTACGAACTCGAGGACCTGCCCGCCGAGTTCCTGCAGCGCGAGGCCGTGTTCCTGACGGCGCGCTTCACGGGCAGCCCCGGCGTACCGCCCACGCGGATCACGGACGGCACGCACACGTGGAGCACCGGCGGGGAGGGCACCCCCGAGGTGACCGTCTCCGGCCCGGCGCCGGACGTCGTCGGCTGGCTCTCCGGCCGCCGCGACGGCTCCGCACTCACCGCCGAAGGCGGCCTCCTGCCCACCCTGCCCTCGCTATAGGCTGGCGTACATGACGTACAGCGGAGCGGTGAAGGTCGGCGGCGGCGCGGACGTGCACGAGCTGCAGGACCTGATGATCTCGAAGGTCGCGGTCGGGCCGATGAACAACAACGCCTACCTGTTGCGCTGCCGGACCACCGGCGAGCAGTTGTTGATCGACGCGGCCAACGACGCCGAGACGCTGCTGACGCTGATCGGCGACGACGGCATCGCGTCGGTCGTCACCACGCACCAGCACGGCGACCACTGGCAGGCTCTGGCCGCCGTCGTCGAGGCGACCGGGGCGCGGACGTACGCGGGCCGCGAGGACGCCTCGGGCATCCCCGTCCCGACGGGCGTCCTGGTCGACGACGGCGACACGGTCACGGTCGGCCGCGTCACGCTGACCGCACGCCATCTGGTGGGCCACACCCCGGGCTCGATCGCGCTCGTCTACGACGACCCGCACGGCCACCCGCACGTCTTCACCGGCGACTGCCTCTTCCCGGGCGGCGTCGGCAACACGTGGAAGGACCCGAAGGCCTTCGCGAGCCTCATCGACGACGTCGAGACGAAGATCTTCGGGACGCTGCCGGACGAGACGTGGGTCTACCCGGGCCACGGCGGCGACACGACGCTCGGCGCCGAGCGCCCGCACCTCGCAGAGTGGCGCGAGCGGGGCTGGTGAGGGACAGGGGTACCGGGGTACGCGTCACGCGCCGGCGGCGGCGATCAGCGCCGCCACCCGCTCCACCGCGAACGCGTACCCCTGCACACCGCATCCCGCGATGACACCGTCGGCACGCTGCGATACGTAGCTGTGGTGCCGGAACGCCTCGCGCTGATGGATGTTGGAGACGTGCACCTCCAACACCGGCATCCCGTCACAGGTGTTGAGGGCGTCCAGGATCGCGACGGACGTGTGCGAGTAGGCTGCGGGGTTGATGACGATGCCCGCGTGGTGCTCGCGCGCCTCGTGGATCCAGTCCACCAACTCGCCCTCGTGGTTGCTCTGTCGCAGGTCGACGGTCCCGCCGTGCGCGGCGGCCACCCCGGCGCACAGGGCCTCGACGTCGGCGAGCGTGTCCGAGCCGTAGATCTCGGGCTGGCGCTGCCCGAGCAGGTTCAGGTTCGGGCCGTTCAGGATCATGATCGGGGCGGTGGCGAGGCTGCGCGTCATACGGGAGGTCTATCACGCCCCCCGCGGCACCCCCGCACCACCGCACGCCCCCCGCGACTCCACGTAGCCGATGGTCACTGTGGGTAGTTGACGCACCATGCGCTCAACCGAACCACCCTCACTGCCGCGCCTCGCGGCCGCCTCCCTCGCCGGGACCGCCATCGAGTTCTACGACTTCTTCATCTACGGGACGGCCGCGGCACTGGTCCTTGGACCGCTGTTCTTCCCCACCTTCTCGCCGCTCGCGGGCACCCTCGCCGCCTTCGCGACCTTCGGGGTGGGGTTCGTCGCGCGGCCGCTGGGCTCCGTCCTCTTCGGGCACATCGGCGACCGGCACGGGCGGCGGCCCGTGCTCGTCGGGTCGCTGCTCCTGACCGGCGTCGCCACGGTCGCCGTCGGCTGCGTACCGGCGTACGGATCGATCGGGATCGGCGCTCCCCTGCTGCTCCTGGCGCTGCGTTTCCTGCAGGGCCTCGGGCTCGGCGGTGAGTGGGGCGGCGCCGTGCTGCTCACCGCGGAGCACGCCCCGGCCGAGCGGCGGGGGCTGTGGGCGAGCTTCCCCCAGATCGGTCCCCCGGTCGGCTTCCTGCTGGCCAACGGCATCATGCTGGTCCTTTCGGCGACGCTCACCGACGCGCAGTTCGCGGCCTGGGGGTGGCGCGTGCCGTTCTGGGCGGCGGGCCTGCTCGTGGCGGTGGGACTCGCGCTGCGCTCCTCGCTCGCGGAGAGCCCGGACTTCCTCCGGGTGCGCGGGCACGCCCGCGTGCCGCTCGTCGAAGTGGCGCGCGGGCACTGGAGGCTGGTCCTTCTGACGGCGGGCGCGCTCGCCTTCGGGTACGCGGTGTTCTACGCGGTGACGACGTGGTCCCTCTCCTACGGAGTGGAGCGGCTCGGTGTGAGCCGCACCGTCATGCTGGCCTGCATCATGGCCGCGGTGGTGGTGCTGGGCGTGCTGACGCCGGTGGTGGCCGTGCTCGGCGACCGGTACGGACGGCGGCCGCTGTGCCTGCTCGGCTGTACCGCGTCGGCGCTCTGGATGTTCCCGATGATCGCGTTGTTCTCGACCGGCCAGCCGCTGCTGATGTTCCTCGCGTTCCTGGTGGCGATGGTCGCCTTCATCATGGTGTTCGCCGTGGTCGCCGCGTATCTGCCCGAGCTGTACGAGCCCCGGCTGCGCTGCACGGGCGCCGCGGTCGGCTACAACCTCGGCGGGGTGCTCGGGGGTGCGCTCACCCCGATCGTGGCGACAGCCCTGGCGGCCGGGGACGGGACGCCGTGGGGCGTGGCCGCGTATCTGACGGGCATCGCGCTGCTCAGTCTCGGCTGCTTCGCGCTGCTTCCGGAGACGCGGCCGGTGAGGGTGGCCGACGGTTCGGTGGCCACTACGGGGTGATGGCCACTATGGGTTGATGGCCAGCTCCAGGTAGGCCGCGAACAGCACCAGGTGGACGCCGCCCTGGAGCGGTGTGGCGCGCCCCGGGACGATCGTGAGCGTGCTGACGACCACCGTGAGGGCGAGCAGCACCATGTGCGTCGAGCCGAGGCCGAGCACGAGCGGCCCGGACAGCCACACGGACGCGACGGCGACGGCCGGGATGGTCAGTCCGATGCTGGCCATCGCCGAGCCGAGGGCGAGGTTGAGGCTCGTCTGGACGCGCTCGCGCCGGGTCGCGCGGACGGCCGCGATCGTCTCCGGGAGCAGCACGAGCAGCGCGATGATCACGCCGACCACGGCGTGCGGCATACCGGCGCTCTCGACGCCCGACTCGATCGTCGGGGAGACCCCCTTGGCGAGGCCGACCACGCCGACCAGTGCGAGGGCGAGCAGTCCGAGGCTGGTCAGCGCCTTCCGGGCGGAGGGACCCTCGGCGTGGCTGTCGGCGTCGATGACGTCGCCCTGCCGGGTGAGGGGCAGGAAGTAGTCGCGGTGGCGCACGGTCTGGGTCGTCACGAAGAGGCCGTACAGGATGATCGAGGCGATCGCGGCGAAGGTGAGCTGGGAGGTGGTGAACTCCCCGCCCTCCTTGGTGGTGGTGAAGGTCGGCAGGACCAGGCAGAGCGTGGCCAGGGTGGCGACGGTCGCGAGGGCGGCGCCGGTGCCCTCCGGGTTGAAGACGGCGGTGCGGTGGCGCAGGGCGCCCACCAGGAGGCAGAGCCCGACGATGCCGTTGCAGGTGATCATCACGGCGGCGAAGACGGTGTCCCGCGCGAGGGTGGCGCTCTTGTCGCCGCCGTCGGCCATGAGGGTGACGATCAGCGCCACCTCGATGATCGTCACCGCGACCGCGAGGACGAGGGAGCCGAAGGGTTCGCCCACGCGGTGCGCGATCACCTCGGCGTGGTGGACGGCGGCGAGCACCGCCCCCGCGAGGATCACCGTCACCAGGGCGACGAGCAGGCCTGGCAGGTCCCGCCCCCAGGTGAACGCGAGAAGGACGATCGCGAGGATCGGCACCACGGCAGTCCACTGCATGCCGAGCGCCCGGAGCCGAGTGACCATGACTCGATGCTGCCCCGGGCGCTCGGGTGCCGCGACTCGGTGCCGCCCGCCCGGTGCCGCGCGGGCGGCTGGGGGTGGGCGGCGTGAGGGTCAGGCGTCGATGCTGTCCTTGCGCTGGTCGTCGGCGGCCTCGGCCGCCGCCTGCTCCTGCTTCTTGGAGGCGATGAGGCTGGTGATCGTCGTGATCACCAGGACGCCGCAGATGACGCCGAGCGAGACCGGGATGGAGATCTCGGGGACGTGCACCCCGTTCTCGTGCAGGGCGTGCAGGACGAGCTTCACGCCGATGAAGCCGAGGATCACCGACAGGCCGTAGCTGAGGTGGACCAGCTTCCTGAGGAGGCCGCCGATGAGGAAGTACAGCTGCCGCAGGCCCATCAGGGCGAAGGCGTTGGCGGTGAAGACGATGTACGGGTCCTGGGTGAGGCCGAAGATCGCCGGGATGGAGTCCATCGCGAAGAGCACGTCGGTGGTGCCGATGGCGAGCATGACGACCATGAGCGGCGTCATGATCTTCTTGCCGTTCTTCCGGATGAAGAGCTTCGTGCCCTCGTACCGGTCGGAGACGCCGAACTTCTTCTCGATGGACTTCAGGAGGCGGTTCTCCTCGAACTCCTCCTCCTCGTCGTCGGAGCGCGCCTCCTGGATGAGCTTCCAGGCGGTGTAGATCAGGAACGCGCCGAAGATGTAGAAGACCCACGAGAAGTTGGCGATGACCGCGGCACCGGCGGCGATGAAGATCGCGCGCAGGACCAGGGCGATCAGCACACCGAACAGCAGCACCCGCTGCTGGAGGTGGGAGGGGACCGAGAACTTCGCCATGATCAGGATGAAGACGAAGAGGTTGTCGACGGAGAGCGACTTCTCGGTGACGAAGCCCGCGAAGAACTCGCCGGACGCCTGGCTCTCACCGGCGACCAGCAGGCCGATGCCGAAGAGCGCCGCGAGGACGATCCAGACGACCGTCCAGATTCCGGCTTCCTTGATCGACACGTCATGGGGCTTGCGCCCGATGAAGAAGTCGACCGCGATCAGGGCACACAGACCGAGAACGGTCGTCACCCACAGAGTCATTGAAACGTCCACTGCGCCTCCGGCGTCGTACGGCTACTGATCAGCGTCGTCGCTGCCGGAGGTCTCTTCCACCCGAGGCGGCCGCTGCCGCCGTACGGGCCGACGCCCCGGGACCGATGGCGGTCCGTATTGACGGGTACGTCGCAGTCGGGAGTACTCCCCTCCGCAGGTAGAAGCGTACGCGAAGCACCAAGGTTTGGTAAAGGAGATGGCAAACAAGAGCCAAAAGCCCTGGTCAGGGCAGTACAAAAGTCGCTTTAACGTCAACGACCGCCGTTGCGCCGGGCCGTCGCGACCCGGTCGAGGACCTGCCGCAGGACCTGGCTGCCCTGCGGCATCACCGGCGGATCGTACGTCCACGCGTGGCCGACCCAGGGATCGGCGAGGTGGTCGTCGGGCACCGGCGTCAGCCGCAGCAGCGCGCGCCACAGGGGGTCGAGCAGCGGCCCGTAATCGGCGGCGTCCTCACGGTCGGCGACCATCATGAGGTGGACGCCGACGGCCGGGCCCTCGTCCGCGAGATAGCGCAGCCGCGTCACGGCGCGGTCGTCGAAGCCGTGCGGGAAGTCGTTGACGATCAGGAGCTGCTCGGCGGTGTCCACGTCCGGGGGCAGCGCGTCGGCCGCGCCGCCGCGGACCGCCATCTGGACCAGGTCCACGCGCTGCGTCAGCCTGACGAGTACCTCGGAGACACCGGCCGCACCGGCCGCCGGGGGCCCGGCGAGCACGCCGGAGGCCACCAGTGGTGCGAACGCGTCCGTCGCGGCGCCCGCCGCGTCGATCACGTGCACCTGGAACTCGCCCGCCGGATAGGCCGCGAGCAGCCGCGCCGCGTGCGCGACCGCGGTGTCCACGGCAAGGCGGCGCAGCTCGGCGGGGTCGGTGAAGGAGTTGGTGAGCGCCTTGCCGCTGTCGATCCACATGCCGCGCTCGAGGGGCAGCCGGACGAGCAACGGGATGCGCAGGCCGATGCGCTCGGGGAGGTGGAGATCGCCGAGGCGCAGCGCCATCGGGATCTCCATCGGCGCGCGGTAGGCCTGCCAGACCGGGCTGCTCCACGCCGCGTACGCGGGAGGCAGGGCGGGCTCGACGACGTCGGACTCGGCGGCGAGCTGGGCGAGGTCGCGGTCGAGGGCGGCCCTGGCCTGGCCGACGAGGTCCGCGTGCCGGGCGCGGGCGGTCTCGCGCGCGGCGTCGCCCGTGCCGCCGATGCGGCTGCGCGGGTCGGACAGGACCTTGTCGAGCTCCTGCTCCATGCGGGAGTCGGCGAAGTCGATGGCGCTGCGGTACGCCGCCGTGGTGCGGGCCAGGTCCTCGAACATGCCCCACACCTGGTTGTAGAGCCGCTCCTCCATCGACCAGCCGGTGGCGTCGCCCGCGACGGGCTGGGCGGGCTCCCCGGGCCTGGCCGGGGGCGCGGTGGGCGGCGGCGTCGGCGGCGCGGACGTCCGACGGCTGGGATGGGTGTAGTCGACGGGGCCGCCGCCGCTCTGCGGGCCGGTGGGCGGGGCGGACTGCGGCTGGCCGTGCGGCTGGTTCTGCGGCTGCCCGTGTGCGGGGGCGGTCCGCCCCTGGGCCGCGGTGCGGACGCGGGTGTCGTCGGCGGCGCGGGGCGGCGGCGACGCGGCCACGGAGCGGGCCGCGCCCCTGGCGACCGCGTCGTCGATCGCGCCCGCCAGTTCGCGGGCCTCGGGCAGGCCCTGGTCGGTGAGCATCTCGGCGAGGCCGCCCGCGTACCCCTGGCCGACCGCGCGGACCTTCCAGGCGCTCTGCCTGCGGTAGAGCTCCAGGGCGACGACCGCCGACTCGGCGTCCAGGTCGGTGATGGTGTAGCTGGCGACCTCGGCGCCGTCGAGCGTGGTGACCGCGACGAAGGGGGCGGCGAGGGCGCGGAAACTGGCCGGGTCCCCGGCGCCGACGGGCAGCGCGAGCAGCACGCTGACCCGGTGGACGGTGTCCGGCAGGGCCCCGAGGTCCACGGCGAGACGGTGGTCGGCCGCCGCCTGCTGGGACACCTCCAGGCCCGGCAGGGTGGGCGAGCCGGGGTGGGCCACCCACTCCACGCCCTGGACCCGGCCCCGGTCGTCGCCGAGCGTGGCGCCGGCCACGACCGGGTTGCCCGCCGACACGCGGATCTCCAGGCGGGTCCCGGGTAGCGGGTGGTTCTGCCCTCGCACCAGCTCGGCCGTCATCGCGTTCGTTCCCCCTCAAGGGCTCCCGCGAGCCCCGTACCTCGTACGTACTGCGGACCGGCGTGCCGTCAGGCGCGGTCCATGGGCGTGCTCACAGGTGCGGCAGGATCGACGGCATCAGGTCCTGGAAGGTGCGGCCGTTGGCGGGGTTGCCGATGGCCGTCATCTGCCAGCCCTTGCCCGCGCGGTGGACCTTCGCCATGATCTGCGCGGTGTACTGGCCGCCGCCGTCCAGGGTGTAGCGGGCGAGCTCCTGGCCGTTGGTCTCGTCGACCAGGCGGCAGAAGGCGTTCTGCACCTCCTGGAAGGTCTGGCCGGTGAAGGAGTTCACGGTGAAGACGATCTGGTCGATGTGGACGGGAACCCGCTGGAGGTCGACGAGGATCGCCTCGTCGTCGCCGCCCTTGCCGACGCCGCCCACGAGGTTGTCGCCGGTGTGCCGCACCGAGCCGTCGTCGCTGACCAGGTGACGGAAGAAGACGACGTCGAGCGGCTGCTTGTCCGCGAACAGCACCGCCGAGGCGTCCAGGTCGACCTCTCGGGTGCGCGAGCCGAACAGGCCACGGCGCGGGGCCGCCTGCCACCCCAGTCCCATGCGCACCGCGGTCAGGGCGCCCCCGTCGTCCTTCTGCAGGCTGATGGCCTGACCCTTGGTCATGTTGACCGTCACGCGCTGTCCCCTCTCGAGCTGCCTGGGCAACCGCCTCTTGCGGTTGCCCAGCACCCTATGCAGTGCGACCTGCGGAACCGCACTCCGGGCAGCACTTTGTGGCGGCTTTGCAACAGACCGCGCAGTACGCCGTTTCCCCTGCCCCGGGGTTGGTTCTAGGCCTGGCCGGCCTCCCTCATCTGACGGAGCTCCTTCTTCATCTCGGACACCTCGTCGCGCAGTCGGGCGGCGATCTCGAACTGCAGGTCGGCGGCGGCTCCGCGCATGCGCTCGGTCATCTCCTCGATCTGCTCGGCCAGTTCGGCCGCGGGACGGTTCGTCGGGACGGTCTCGGCGCCCTTCTTGCCCTTCGCCTTGGTCTTGGCGGGCGCGGCCGCCTTGCCTGCCTTGGCCGTCTCGCCGCCGAGCGAGGGCACCGGGGCCTTGGCGCCCTTGCCCGCCTTCGGGTTGCGGTAGTCGGAGCCGAGGAGCTGCTCGGTGTCGACCTCTTCGCGCGCGATCGCCGACACGATGTCGTTGATCTTCTTACGGAGGGGCTGCGGGTCGATGCCCCGCTCCGTGTTGTACGCGATCTGCTTCTCCCGGCGGCGGTTGGTCTCGTCGATGGCCTTCTCCATCGCCGGGGTGATCTTGTCCGCGTACATATGGACCTGACCGGAGACGTTGCGCGCGGCGCGGCCGATGGTCTGGATCAGGGAGGTCCCGGAGCGCAGGAAGCCCTCCTTGTCGGCGTCGAGGATCGCCACCAGGGAGACCTCGGGCAGGTCGAGGCCCTCACGGAGGAGGTTGATGCCGACCAGGACGTCGTACTCACCGGCCCGCAGTTCGCGCAGGAGCTCGACGCGGCGCAGGGTGTCGACGTCGCTGTGCAGATAGCGGACCTGAATGCCCAGTTCGAGGAAGTAGTCGGTGAGGTCCTCGGCCATCTTCTTGGTGAGGGTGGTGACCAGGACGCGCTCGTCCTTCTCGGTGCGCGTGCGGATCTCGTGCACCAGGTCGTCGATCTGGCCCTCGGTGGGCTTGACGACGACCTCGGGGTCGACGAGGCCGGTGGGGCGGATGATCTGCTCGACGAAGCCGTCGCCGCGCGAGAGCTCGTACTTCCCGGGGGTCGCCGAGAGGTAGACCGTCTGTCCGATGCGGCCGAGGAACTCCTCCCACTTCAGCGGGCGGTTGTCCAGGGCGGACGGCAGCCGGAAGCCGTGGTCGACGAGGGTGCGCTTGCGGGAGGCGTCGCCCTCGTACATCGCGCCGATCTGGGGGACCGTGACGTGCGACTCGTCCAGGACGAGGAGGAAGTCCTCGGGGAAGTAGTCGATGAGCGTGTGGGGCGCCGTGCCCGGAGCGCGGTCGTCGAAGTGCATCGAGTAGTTCTCGATGCCGGAGCAGGAGCCGATCTGGCGGAGCATCTCCAGGTCGTACGTGGTGCGCATGCGCAGGCGCTGGGCCTCCAGCATCTTGCCCTGCTTCTCCAGCTCGGCGAGGCGCTCGGCGAGCTCCTTCTCGATGCCGTTGATCGCCTTCTCCATGCGCTCCGGGCCCGCCACGTAGTGCGAGGCCGGGAAGATGTAGAGGTGGTCGTCGTCGCTGATGACCTCGCCGGTGAGCGGGTGGAGGGTGGAGAGCGCCTCGATCTCGTCACCGAACATCTCGATGCGGACGGCCAGCTCTTCATAGACCGGGAAGATCTCGATGGTGTCGCCGCGGACCCGGAAGGTGCCGCGGGTGAACGCCAGGTCGTTGCGCGTGTACTGGATGTCGACGAAGCGGCGCAGGAGCTGGTCGCGGTCGATCTCCTCGCCGACCTTGAGCGACACCATGCGGTCCACGTACTCCTGGGGGGTGCCGAGGCCGTAGATGCAGGAGACGGAGGCGACCACGATCACGTCGCGCCGGGTGAGCAGCGAGTTCGTCGCGGAGTGGCGCAGGCGCTCGACCTCCTCGTTGATCGAGGAGTCCTTCTCGATGTAGGTGTCCGACTGCGGGACGTACGCCTCGGGCTGGTAGTAGTCGTAGTACGAGACGAAGTACTCCACCGCGTTGTTCGGCAGGAGTTCGCGGAACTCGTTCGCCAGCTGGGCGGCCAGCGTCTTGTTCGGCGCCATCACCAGGGTGGGGCGCTGGAGCTTCTCGATCATCCACGCGGTGGTGGCCGACTTGCCGGTGCCGGTCGCGCCGAGGAGGACGACATCCTTCTCACCTGCGCGGATACGTCGTTCGAGCTCGGCGATGGCCGCCGGCTGGTCACCGCTGGGCTGGTACGGACTGACGACCTCGAAGGGTGCCACCGTGCGTTCGATCTTGGATACGGGCCGCATGGAATCCACCGTACGACCCACCACTGACAACCGGGCCGGATCAGCCGCTCAATGGCCTCTTGCGCCCCGCTCGGGTCGGCTCACCAGTTCTGCGGGGTGCGGGAGCCGGGGCGGGTGCGGGGGCGGGGCCGGGTCCGGCGGCGGGCGGGCGGCACGTGGCGGTCGCCGGAGCGGGGGACGGGGTAGGACTGCCGGGTGCGGCCGCCGTTCGCCGGGTTCCTGACGTCGGCCTGGCCGCCCATCACCATGAGCGGGTCGAACATCACGATCACGCCCGCCAGGAGCAGGAAGGCGAGCGGCCCGATCATCATCGGCGCGAGGATCTCGGCGGGCGAGTCGCCGGGCGGCGCGGCGTCCGAGCCGTGCAGGTGGACGCTGAGCCCCGCCATGCCCATGTAGTGCATGCCGCTCACGGCCAGGCCCATGACGAGGCTCGCGCCCAGGCTCCACACGAAGCCCCTGACCTGCCCGGCCGCCCAGAGCGCGGCGGTCGCGGCGACCATGGCGATCACCACGGAGGCGGCGACGGTCAGGGTGTTGTACTCCAGCGTCCCGCGAAGACGCATACCGGCCATTCCCAGGTAGTGCATGGAGGCGACGCCGAGACCCGTCACCGTGCCGCCGGTGAAGAGGGCTGTGCCGGTCGCGCCGCGGTAGCCGACGATGAAGATCCCGATGCCGACCATGAGGATGGCGACGGCGAGGCTCGCGAAGGTCAGCGCCTTGTCGTAGTGGATCGGGGCCTCCTCCACGGTGAAGCCCATCATCGCCACGAAGTGCATGGTCCAGATCCCGGACCCGATCGCGGCCGAGCCGAGCGCCAGCCAGCCGGGCCGCCAGGAGTGTGCGACGAGCAGTGATCTGGTCGTGCAGCGCAGTCCGAGCGCCCCTCCCAGACAGGCCATGACGTAGGCCACCACCGGTGTGACGACTCCGTAGCTGAACCCGTCGACCGTGCCCTGCATGCGCGGTAGCCCTTCCGCCTGTTGTGACCAAAAGCCCTGAAAACGTTCCATACACCCCCGGTCGGCGGCCATCTGAAAGGCCGTCGGCTGAGGCAGAGAGTAAAGCTCACGCCGGAACGCACGAACGATTTTCCGGCAAAGAATCGCGTTCCCCACGCGCGGGGTCCTCGACTTTGACGGCTTCGTTCAACCTGTGGCCATCCTGCACCTGTCTCCCGTTGGCCGCTGACTGTCACTCTCGACCGGTCCGCGATCTCACGACGCGAGGAGTACCCGTGTACGCACGCGCTGCCGCCACCACTGTCGCCCTCCTCGGAGCAGGTGCGCTCGTCCTGCCCACCGCCTCCGCCACCGCGCGGCCCCACCCGGCATCGAGCGCCGCCGAGCACCACAGCCCCGTGGTCGTCGCCCACCGCGGCGCCTCCGCCTACGCGCCCGAGAACACGTTCGCGGCGATAGACAAGGCCCGCGACATGGGCTTCCGGTGGGTGGAGAACGACGTCCAGCGAACCAAGGACGGCGAGCTGGTGATCGTGCACGACGACACCCTGAAGCGGACGACGAACGTCGAGGAGGTCTACCCCGACCGGGCCCCGTGGAAGGTCTCGGACTTCACCGCGGCGGAGATCGCCAAGCTCGACGCGGGCAGCTGGTTCAGTAAGAAGTACGCCGGTCAGCGCGTGCCGACGCTGAAGCAGTACATGCGGCGGGTGTCGCACAACCACCAGAAGCTGGTCTTCGAGTTCAAGAAGCCCGAGCTGTACCCGGGCATCGAGAAGCAGGGCCTGCGGGTCCTGCGCGACACGGGCTGGCTCGACAAGCACCACGTCAAGAGCAAGCTGGTCATCCAGAGCTTCAGCGCGGACAGTGTGAAGACCGTGCACGCCCTGCGGCCCGATGTGAAGACCGGCTTCCTCGGCACGCCCGCGGTCGCCGAGCTGCCCGCGTACGCGCGGTTCGCCGATCAGATCAACGCCTCGCACACCACCATCTCGGCCGGTTACGTCTCCGCGCTGCACGCCGTGAAGGGGCCGCACGGCAAGCCGCTGGAGATCTTCACGTGGACCGTCAACGACGCCCCGAGCACGGTGCGCGCGGCGGGCTTCGGCGTGGACGGGATCATCACCAATACGCCCGACGTCGTGCGCAGGGCGCTGCGCGACAGCTGACGCGCGGCCCACTTCCCGGCGGCCCCTTCCCGGCGGCCCCTTCCCGGCCGGTCGCGTTGTCAGTGGCCGCCCGTACCGTGGTCGGCATGAACGCCACTGCGCAGGACCAGCGTGCCGCCGTGTGGACCGTCGTCGACAGCGACATCGGCCCGCTGCTGCTCGCCGCGACCGGCGAAGGCCTGGTCACCGTGGTCTTCCACGCCACCGACGCGGTACGGACGAAGGCCCTGGACCGGCTCGGCTCCCGACTGGGCGCCGAGCCGGTCCACGCGCCGGACTCGCCCCTGCTCGCCGAGCCGATACGCCAGTTCGCGGAGTACTTCGCGGCCGGGCGGCGCGACTTCGAGCTGCCGCTCGACTGGTCCCTGATCTCCGGATTCAACCGCCAGGTGCTGCGCGAGCTCCTCTCCGGCGTGCCGTACGGCTCAGTGGTGGGCTATGGAGACCTGGCCCGCCGCGTCGGCCAGCCGGGCGCGGCCCAGGCCGTGGGCCTCGCGATGGGCGCCAACCCGCTGCCGGTCGTGGTGCCCTGCCACCGCGTGGTGGAGCGCGACGGCGGAATCGGCGGCTTCGGGGGCGGCCTGGAGACCAAGCGCCACCTGCTCGCCCTGGAGGGGGTGCTTCCGCAGCCGCTGTTCTGACCGGAGCCCCGTTCCGGATCTGCCCCGGAGCCCCGTTCCGGGGCAGACCCGGAGCCCTGTTCCGGGCGGGCGACGCCCTGGCACACTGCGTCAGTGACTTCGACCGTCGACGCCCCTGACATACCCACGCCGGAGGCGCTGCCCGCCCTGCGCCGTCGTACGAACGCGGTACTGATCGCCGGCCAGATACTGGGCGGCCTCGGAGTGCCGATCGGCATCACCCTGGCTCCGGCCCTCGCGACCGACGTGAGCGGGACGGAGGCGCTGTCCGGCCTCGCGTCGACCGCTTCCGTGGCGGGCACGGCCGTGCTCTCGCTGCCGCTCGCCGCGCTCATGAACACGCGCGGGCGGCGTGCGGGACTCGTCCTCGCCTATGTGATCGGCGCACTGGGCGCGGGGCTCGTCGTGCTCGCCTCGGTCGCTGGCAGCTTCCCCCTGCTGCTGCTCGGCATGGCTGCCTACGGGGCGGGCTCACTGGCCACGCTGCAGGCGCGGTTCGCGGCGGCCGACCTCGTCGAGCCCGACCGGCGCGGGCGGGCCATCGCGCACGTCATCTGGGCCACGACCATCGGCTCCGTCCTCGGCCCGAACATCTCGGCGCCGGCCAGCCGCGTCTTCACCGACACCGCCATCTCCGAGGAGGCCGGTCCCTTCCTCTTCGCCGCCGGGATCTTCGCGGTCGCCGCGCTGGTGGTGGCGGTGCTGCTGCGGCCCGACCCGCTGCTCACGGCCCGCGCGCTGGCCCCGCAGGAGAGCGGCTCCGCGCAGAGCCGCTCGCTGAAGGCCGGTATCGCCGCGGTGGCCGCATCGCCGATGGCCCGTCTCGCCCTGGTGACGGTGGCCGCCTCGCACACGGTGATGGTCTCGATCATGGTGATGACCCCCGTCGACCTGGGGCACCACGGCGCGAGCCTGCAACTGATCGGCCTGGTCATCAGCGGCCACATCGCGGGCATGTACGCGTTCTCGCCGGTCATGGGGTGGCTCGCCGACCGGTTCGGCCGACTCTCCGTGATCGGCCTCGCGGTGGGGCTGCTCTGCTGCGCCGCGCTGCTCGCCGGCACCGCGGGGGCGAGCCACGGCCAGACGGCAGCGGGCCTCTTCGTCCTCGGCCTCGGCTGGTCCGCGGGCCTGGTCTCCGGCTCCGCGCTGCTCACCGACTCGGTGCCGCAGCCCGCCCGGGCCGCCGTGCAGGGCCTGTCGGACCTGACGATGAACGCGGCGGCGGGCATCGGCGGCGCCGCGGCGGGCCTGATCGTGGCGCGGGCGAGCTACGGCTGGCTCAACCTCGTCGGCGTCTGCGTGCTGCTGCCGATGGCCGCGCTCGCGGTCCGCAGGGCGGTCAAGAAGGCCTGACCGCGCGGCGCGGGCGGGGCTCACGTACTTCCCGATACAGGATCTCAGGGAAGCGTGATGTGGTACGCCTTGCGCAGCGTCTCGTGGACGGTCCAGGTGGTGCGGTCGCCCTCGCGCAGCACGGCGGCGTCGCCCGGACCGATCTCCAGGGTGTCGCCGCCCTCGACCTCGACGGTGGCGCGGCCGCTGACGACCACGAAGAGCTCGTTGGCCTCGGTGTCGGTGACCACACCCGGCGTGATCTGCCAGATGCCGCGCACCTGCTTACCGTCGGCGGACTCCCAGAGCACCTTGCCGGTCACCACCGGGTCGCCGGAGACGATCTGCGCCGGGTCGAGCGGCTCGGCCTCCAGCTCAACGTCCGGAATGTGCACGGCAAAAGACGCAACAGTCTGATCATTCGTGGTCATGGCCGGTCACCCTAGCCGGGGGCCGGGCGACCCCTCGGCGGGGGGCACGTTCGTCTCCACCATTCGTCTCCAGGCCCTCCATGGGTTTGACGGGGCGCGCGGCCCGCCAGGGATGAGGGGGACGGGGGACCCGACAGGACCGTCAGACCCGACAGGCAGGAGGCAGGCCCGTGCTGGTGGTGTCCGACGAGGTGCAGACGGCTGTCGCGGAGCGGCGCCCCGTGGTGGCCCTGGAGTCCACGATCATCGCGCACGGCCTTCCGCGCCCGCGCAACCTCCAGGTGGCCGAGGAACTCGAAGCGCTCGTACGGGACGAGGGCGCCGTACCCGCGACGATCGCCGTCCTGGACGGCGTCCCGCATGTCGGCCTGGACAAGGAGCAGTTGGACCGGGTCGCGAACGAGGACGGCATCCGAAAACTGGGCCACCGCGATCTGCCGCTCGCCGTCGCGACGGGCGCGAGCGGCGCGACGACGGTCTCGGCGACGGCACTGCTCGCCGCGCGCGCGGGCGTACGGGTCTTCGCCACGGGCGGGCTCGGCGGAGTGCACCGGCAGTGGACACGGGCGCAGGACGAGTCGGCCGACCTGGGGTTGCTCGCCCGCACCAGGATCACGGTGGTCTGCGCGGGCGTGAAGTCGATACTCGACGTACCGGCGACGCTGGAGCGCCTGGAGACGCTGGGCGTCGCGGTCGCGGGGTTCGGGACCGACCGCTTCCCGGGCTTCTACCTCGCCGACTCCGGCCACCCGGTGGACTGGACGCTGCGCACGCCGGACGAGGCCGCCGAGGTGATGCGCGGTCAGGACGCGCTCGGCGGCCCCGAGTCGGCGCTGATCGTGGCCAACCCGGTCCCCCGGGGCGAGCAGCTCGAACCCGCCCTCCACGCGCGCGTGCTCGCCGAAGCCCTTGAGGAGTGCGAGGAGCGGGGCATCACGGGGCAGGCCATCACGCCGTTCCTGCTGGAGCAGCTCGTACGGGGCACCGGAGGCGCGTCCCTTGAGGCCAACCTCGCCGCGGTCCGCGGCAACGCGCGCCTCGCGGGACGGATCGCGACGGCCTGGGCCACCGGACGGTGAGGGCGCGGAGCGGTGGCCCGGCCGAGGGAACGGGCGGGCGTCCCGGTGCCCTGCTGGTGGTCGGCGACGTCGTGACGGACATCGTGGCCCGGCACCGCAGGTCACTCGCGCCCGGCACCGACACGGCCGCCGCCATCCGTACCGTGCCGGGCGGCGCGGGCGCCAACGTCGCCTGCTGGGCGGCGCATCGGGGCCGGGCGGACGTACGGCTCCTCGGCCGGGTCGGCGCCGACGCGGCGGCGTGGCACGAGGCCGCGCTCACGCGCGCGGGTGTGCGGCCACGCCTCGTCGTCGATGCCGAGGCGCCGACGGGGACGGTGATCTGCCTGGTGGACGGGGGCGCGGGGGCCGAGCGCACGTTCCTCACGGACAGCGGTGCCGCGCTGCGGCTCTCCCCCGCCGACTGGTCGCCCGACCTGCTCGACGGCGTGGCGCTGCTGCACCTGTCCGGCTACCTGTTCTTCACCGAGCCGAGCCGGGCGACCGCTCGCGCCGCGCTGGCGGCGGCCCGCGCGCGGGGGGTGCCGGTGACCGTGGATCCCGCGTCGGCGGGGTTCCTCGCGGAGACGGGCGTGGAGCGGTTCCTCTCGGCGGTGGACGGGGTGGCCGCGCTGCTGCCGAGCCGGGACGAGGCGGAGCTGCTCACCGGGCTGCCCGACCCGGCGGACGCGGCGTCGAAGCTGAGTCACCGCTTCCCGGCCGTGGTGGTCAAGCTCGGCGCCGAGGGGGCGTTGGTGGCGCGGGACGGGCAGGTCCTCGGCCGGGTCCTCGCGGAGCCCGCGCGGGTGCGTGACTCGACGGGGGCGGGCGACGCGTTCACCGGCGCGTTCCTCGCCGCACGCCTTGGCGGCGCGGGGCTCTGCGAGGCGGCGGCACAGGGGTGCGGGGCGGGGGCGCGGGCCGTGGAGCAGATCGGCGGCAGGCCACCGGCCCCGCCCGCGGTGGCATGACGCCGAGCGGGCGGGCCCGCCCACGGATCGCCGACGGATCGCCCAGGGATCGCCCTGGGATCGCCCACGGGCCGCCACGGACCCCTCCCAGCCGCGTTACGCCTTCCTCCCCCACGTGGAGATCAGCGGCGGCGCCGCCAGGTCCAAGGTGCCCGTCGCCGCGTCCGCCACATGGCGGTCGATGTCCTCGGCCGTGGCGAGGCCCGCCGCGACCAGGTCCGGCCGTAGCTGCTTGAGCGTCGCCGTCTCCAGCTCCGCGCAGGCCGGGGAGGTGAGCGGGAAGTAGACGTCGGACTCCACCCGGCGCAGGCCCGCCTCGCGCAGCAGCCGCGGCAGGCTGCGCCCGTACGCGACGTCCGCCCCGCGCTCCGCGAGCAGCGAGCGCACCCCGTGGCGCAGCCGGTTCGCCAACTCCTGGGCGTGGCCGTACTCGTCGGGGCAGGCCAGCGACTGGAGCGCCAGGTCGGGCTCCTCGATCAGCAGCCTGCCGCCGGGCCGCAGCGCCTTGAGCATCGATGCCAGGGCCCGCTCCCGGTCACTGACGTCGGCGAGGACGAGCCGCGCGTGCACGAGGTCGAAGCCTCCGCCGGGCGGCGGCTCGGTGGCGACGTCGTGGATCCGCACTTCGAGGGGCGAGCGCGCGGCCCGCGTCTGCCATGACGTGTCGATGTCGGTCGCCAGGACCCGGCCCGTCGGGCCGACCCGCTTGGCGAGCCAGGAGATCACGGAGGTGCCGCCCGCCCCGACCTCCCAGCAGCGCCAGCCGGGGCCGATGCCGAGACGTTCGACGTGCCCGAACGTCGTGGGGTCGAAGAGGGCGGCGAAGGCGTCGGAGCGCGACCGCGCCAGGGACTGTCGGGAGTCGGAGAGCTGCCGGGAGTCGGAGAGCTGCCGGTGGTCGGAGAGCTCCCGGGGACCGGCGTACTGCCGGGGGTCGAGGAGATGACCGTCGATTTGCGTCATGCCGCGATCATCCCAGTTGTCCCGCTTGCTCCCGGGAGGCAGAACCGAGCAATCCGGAACGGAGTCCTCCGTTCCCCCAGGCCTTGCCAGGGCGCGGGACCGTCCTGGCAGACTGGCACGCCACGTCCACGGTGCGAGGAGCCCACATGTCGATGGCAGGCAATCTGCGCAAGGTCACCAGCCTGCGCAAGGTCGGTGGCCTGCGCCGGGTCGGCGGTCTCCGCAGGGTCGCCCGCCTGGGCCGCCGCAGCACCCGCGTCGACCTGAGCCATCCGTCCCGCTCCCCGCTCGGCTCCTCGGTGGTGAACTGCGTGACGTACCGGGAGGGGGTCCGTCAACCGCCGCGCCCCAACCTGGTCGAGGCGGTGGAGCGGGTCCGCAGGAGCGGCGACGGCTTCGTCTGGCTGGGGCTGCACGAGCCGACGGAGGAGGAGTTCGCCGACGTCGCCGACCTCTTCGGACTGCACCCCCTCGCGGTCGAGGACGCGGTCCACGCCCACCAGCGCCCGAAGGTGGAGCGGTACGACCAGACGCTCTTCGCCGTGTTCAAGACCGTCTGCTACGTGGAACACACCGAACTGACCGCGACCAGCGAGGTGGTGGACACCGGCGAGATCATGGTCTTCGTCGGCCGGGAGTTCGTCATCACCGTGCGGCACGGCCGGCACGGCTCGCTCGGCCCGCTGCGCGAGGAGCTCGAGGCGTCGCCCGAACAGCTCGCGCAGGGCCCCGCCGCGGTGCTGCACGCCATCGCGGACCAGGTCGTCGACGACTACCTCGCGGCGACGGACGCGGTGCAGTCGGACATCGATCAGGTCGAGACGGACGTGTTCGCCCCGGACGGCGAGCGGGCCGACCCGGGCCGCATCTACCAGCTCAAGCGCGAACTGCTCGAACTGAAGCGGGCGGTGGTGCCGCTCGGCCGCCCGCTCCAGGTGCTCGCCACCCAGCCGATGCGGCTCATCGCCCCGCAGATACAGGCCTATTTCCGGGACGTCGACGACCACTTGAAGCGGGCCACCGAACAGATCGCCGCCTTCGACGAGTTGCTGAACTCGATCCTCCAGGCGCACCTCGCGCAGGTGACCGTCGCGCAGAACGAGGACATGCGGAAGATCACCGCATGGGCGGCGGTCGTCGCGGTGCCGACGATGGTCTGCGGGATGTACGGCATGAACTTCGACCACATGCCCGAGCTGCACTGGCGGTTCGGCTATCCGATCGTCATGTCCCTGGTCGCGACGGCCTGTTTCGCCCTGTACCGCGGCTTCCGCCGCAACGGCTGGCTGTGAGGCCCTGACCTTCAGCCCCGGCCCTGGGCGCCCTTGGCATAGACGCTCTCGACCCACCCGGCGAGCTGGTCGTCGGTGAGGTGGGTGGCCAGATCGGCCTCGCTGATCATGCCGACGAGACGCTTGTTCTCGATCACCGGCAGCCGACGGATCTGGTGGCCCTGCATCTCGCGCAGCACCTCGCCGACGTCGGCGTCCGCGTCGATCCAGCGCGGCGTGCCCTTGGCCAGGTCGCCCGCGGTGATGTGCGCCGGGTCGTGCCCCATGGCCACACAGCCGACGACGATGTCGCGGTCGGTGAGGATGCCGCAGAGCCGTTCGTTCTCGTCGCTGATGGGCAGCGCGCCCACGTCGAGTTCGCGCATCAGCTGGGCGGCGCGGTCCAGGGTCTCGTGCTTGGGGATCCACTGGGCACCCCGGTGCATGATGTCTCCGGCGGTGGTCATCACTACCTCCCGTTGCCGGGCAGTGTCCGGAGCGGCGCGGAGGCGCCGCTGGTCCCGGCGCCCCTCATTCTCGCGGCGCCCGCGGCGGCACGCATCCGGGAGAGGTACGGAGCGGGGCTCAGCCGCTCCACGCCGGGTGGCGCGGGTCGTCCGCCCGTACCACCACGTCCGCCACGGCCCCGGGGTCCACCTCGTCCTCGTACCGCTCGAACGCCGGCAGGGTCCACCGCTCGCCGTCCGGGGTGCGCCGCCGCAGGGCCCCCGGCGAGAGCCGCACGTGCACGGTCAGGTCGAAGGGGAACCAGTGGCCGAGGAGCAGCGGGCCGTGCAGGAGCAGCGCTCCGCCGGGCGGCAGCTCCACGTACGGGGTGCGGGTCGCGCGGTCGGCCACCGGGTCCCACAGATCGGGCAGGACCCGCCCCGTGCCACCGGGATCGAGCGGCCCGAAGACCTCGCGCCACAGCGCGCCCGTGTCGAACCACCCGCTGTAGTACGCCTCCACGTCCTCGCGGCCGTATTCGAGCCGCAGCGAAGCGGGCCGCAGGAACCCCTCCGTGCCGATCACGAGCGCGTCGCGCCCCCGCAGGCGCAGGGCGTCCCCGACCCGCCGCGCCAGTTCCCCGGTGCCGCCCGCCGGAGCCCCGTCGAGGGCCACCCGCGGCCAGGCGCCGCCGTCGGCCGTCTTCAGGTCGATCAGGCGGTCCGCGAGGTGGTCGGCCAGCCGTTCCCAGGTGATCGGTTCGAGTCGCACGGGCCCATGATGCCGGGCGGCGGCCGCGGGCCGGTGCGCATTGACATGTCGCGCATCGACTTGTTGCGCATTGACTTGTTGTTGCGCATTGACTTGTTGCGAATTGACTTGTGGTGAGGCGGCGGGGCACTGCACGATCTATCGCCCGCGCCCTCCGTCCGCCGCCCCTGTCCGCCACTGTCCGCCACTACCCACTACCCACTACCCACTGCAACCGGCCGAGTCCCCACGGGAGTTGTCATGATCGACGGTCCGTACTTCGTGCTCACCGTGCTCGGGGCGCTCGCCTGCGGCCTCGTCGCCGGGGTGTTCGCCGCGTTCTCGACCTTCGTCATGAAGGGCCTTGCGGCGCTGCCCCCGGCCCAGGGCATCGCCGCGATGAACCGGATCAACGTCACCGCGGTCACCCCGGCGTTCATGGCCGTGTTCCTGGGGGCGACGGGGCTGTGCGCCGTGCTCGCCGTGGTGACGTTCGTGCTCTGGCCGGACGAGGGCACCGTCGAGCTGCTGACCGGCAGCGTGCTGTATCTCGTCGGCTCGTTCGGGGTGACCGTCGTGGCGAACGTCCCGCGCAACGAGGCTCTCGCCAAGGTCGATCCGGACAGTGCGGAGGGCGCCGCGTACTGGAGTACGTACGTACGTCAGTGGACCGCGTGGAACCACGTCCGCGGTGTCGCCTCGCTCGCCGCGGCGGCGGCCTTCATCCTCGGGCTGACCTGAGTCGGCCTCCGGGTGCCGGGCACCGTGACCCGACGTACCGTGATAAAAGGCCTTCTCACGGCCGCACGGTCGCAAGGGAGACGGCGATGGCCGACCCCAAGGGCTTCCTCACCACTCCGCGCCGGGAATGGCCGCGCCGCCCCGTCGAGGAGCGGGTGCGGGACTGGGACGAGGTGTACGTTCCCGGCGCGCTGCTGCCCCTCGTCGAGCGGCAGGCGGACCGCTGCATGGACTGCGGGGTCCCGTTCTGCCACGAGGCGTGCCCGCTCGGCAATCTGATCCCCGAGTGGAACGAACTGGTCTCGCGCGCCGACTGGCACGCGGCGGCGGACCGGCTCCACGCCACGAACAACTTCCCCGAGTTCACCGGCCGACTCTGCCCCGCCCCGTGCGAGGCGGGCTGTGTCCTCGCGATCAACCAGCCCGCGGTGACGATCAAGAACGTCGAGGTCGCCGTCGCCGACCGCATCTGGGCCGACGGTCTCGCGCCGCCGCAGGCCCCCGAGCGGCACTCCGGCAAGAGCGTCGCCGTCGTCGGCTCCGGGCCCGCGGGCCTCGCCGCCGCGCAGCAGCTGACCCGCGCCGGGCACACCGTCGCGGTGTACGAGCGGGCGGACCGGCCGGGCGGGCTGCTGCGGTACGGCATCCCCGCCTTCAAGATGGAGAAGCACCATCTTGAGCGCAGACTCGGCCAGTTGACCGCCGAGGGCGTGCGCTTCCGCACGTCGACGGAGGTGGGGCGGGACGTGGGCGCGGCCGAGGTGCGGGCCCGCCACGACGCGGTGGTGCTCGCCGTCGGCGCCACGGCGTGGCGGGAGCTGGACGTGCCGGGACGGGAGTTGGCGGGCATCGAGCAGGCCATGGCCTATCTGCCGCTCGCCAACCGGGTGTGCGCGGGGGATCTCGACGTCTCGCCGCTGAGCGCCGCGGGCCGGCACGTCGTCATCGTGGGCGGCGGTGACACCGGGGCCGACTGCCTGGGCACGGCGGTACGCGAAGGGGCGGCGTCCGTCACCCAACTGGACATCTACGCGCGCCCCGGCGAAGAGCGCGACGAGATGGCGGAGCCCTGGCCGACGTACCCGAAGATCTACCGGCTCACCCCGGCGCACGAGGAGGCCGGGCAGCTGCGGACCGCGCCCGTCGCGGACGCCGACGCACGGCTGTTCGCGGCGTCCACGCTCCGTTTCAGCGGTGACGCGGCGGGGCGCGTGCGGGCGCTGCACCTGACGGAGGTCGACGCGGGGCGGCGCCCGGTGCACGACACGGAGCGGATACTTCCGGTCGACCTGGTGCTGCTCGCGCTCGGCTTCTCCGGGCCCGACCGCCCGGCGGGCGGCCTGCTCGACCAGCTCGGCCTGGACCTCGACGGGCGGGGCGCGCTCGGCCGCGACGCGCACTTCGCGACGGACATGCCCGGCGTCTTCGCGGCCGGCGACGCGGCGCGCGGCCAGTCGCTCGTCGTCTGGGCCATCGCGGAGGGCCGCGCGTGCGCCGCGGCGGTGGACCGCTGGCTGACCGGCTCCACCCGGCTCCCGTGCCCGATCTCGCCGCACGACCGCCCCATGACGCTGTGACGTCGGGGCGCCGCGGCGGACACTCCCCCATGGCCAGAATGAGGACGCCAACCCGCCTGTGTACTACGGGAATACGCACGGCGATGGGATCGTTGCCGGAGATGGCGTGTCACCTGTCGGACCGCACCGCGGCCCTGCCGGTGCCCCGCCGAGATCCTTCGTTCCGCCGTCAGGCGCAGGGCCACCCCCGCGCGTCCCCCCTGTAGGCGGCCGGTCCTGGAGGGTGCCCGATGACGACGCTGCATGAACACCCCTCGTCCCGCGCCATGCCCCCCGCGCCCGTCCCGCTGCACCTGGACGATCCACGGGCCGCGCTCCCCCACCTCGCAGGATCCAAGGCCGCGCACCTCGCCCGGGCCACCCGCGCCGGGCTTCCCGTACTGCCCGGATTCGTCGTCCCGTCCGACTTCGCCGCCCATGGCGCGGACGACGCGCTGCGCCGGGCCTGGGGCGAGCTGTCCGCCGAGGGCGCGCTGGCCCTGGTCGTGCGGTCCTCGTCCCCGCACGAGGACACCCAGGAGTCGTCCCTGGCAGGGCAGTTCGCGTCCGTGCTCGACGTGCGGGGCTGGGCGGACTTCCGTACGGCGGTACGTACCGTCCTCGACTCGGCACGCAGGCCCGACGGCACGACCGCCCCGATGGCCATCCTCGTCCAGCCGATGCTCGCCGCACGCGTCGGCGGCGTACTGTTCGGCGCCGACCCCGTCGAAGGGCGGGCCGACCGGCTCCTCGTGAGCGCGGTACGGGGCGGCCCCGACACCCTCGTCAGCGGCGAACAGCCGGGCACGAACCAGGCGTTGAGCCGCCGCGGACGCCTCCTGCGAACCGAGCCGCCCGGCGCCGAACAGGTCCTGACGGCGGCCGAGCTGCGCCGCCTTGCCCGGCTCGCCCGGCGCGCCCGCGGGGTGTTCGGCGGGCCACAGGACGTCGAGTTCGGCTTCGACGGGGAGAGCGGACGCCTGTTCCTGTTCCAGAGCCGGCCCATCACGGCCATGGCCGCCCGGCCGCCGCGCGGCGCCCGGCTCCTCGGGCCCGGCCCCGTCGCCGAGACCCTGCCCGGCCAACTCCAGCCGCTCGAAGAGGACTTGTGGATCACCCCGATGGCCCGCGGGCTCGCCGCCGCGCTCGACATCGGGGGCGCCGCACCGCGCCGCGTGCTGCGCACGGCCCCGGTGGTCACCGTGGTCGGCGGGTACGCGGCGGCGGATCTGCGGCTGCTCGGCGCCGTCCCGCCGCCGCACCCCTGGCTCGCGCTGCTCAATCCGGCGCCGAACGCCCGCAGGCTCGGCGCGGCGTGGCGGATGGGCCGGTTGACCGCGGCCCTTCCGGGGCTCGCGCTCGACCTCGTGGCGGACGTCGACCGCCGCCTCACCGAGACGCCCTCCCCCACCGGGCTTACCGCGCCCGCCCTCGCCACCACGCTCCGCTGGACCCGCGCCGCCCTCGTCTCCCTGCACGCCCAGGAGGCCCTGTGCGGGGCGCTGCTCCCGGACCCCGGGACCGTCACGGCGGCCGGCGCGGCGCTGGCCGCACTCGCCCGCGGCCGGTCCCTGGGCCTGCCCGACGAGCGTGTCGTGGCGGTGGACCCGGTGGTCCTCGCGCTGCTTCCGCCCCGTCTCGACGAGGACGTACGCCTGCCCGAAGCGGTCACGGCGCGCGGCACGGCAGGGGCACCGACACCGGCACCGGCACCGGTGGCCGCCACGGTCGGCGCGCTGCCGCCGCGTGAGGCCCTGCGGCTGCGGATCCGCTGGACGCAGGAGTTGCAGGTACGGCTGGTCCGCGAGGCCGCGCGGCGGCTCGTGGAGCGGGGTGCGCCGCTCGGCGACGCGGGGCGGGTCGGGTCGCTGCGCTGGGACGAGCTGATGGGCGCGCTGGCGGGTGTGGCGCTGCCCGGGGACGTCGGGGAGCGGCTGCCGCGGTCCGCGTCGGCGCCGCTGCCGGACGCGTTCCGACTCGCGGAAGGCGGCACGGTCGTGGCCGAACGGCCCGCGCGCCGCCGCCGTTTCGCCAAGGGGCCCGCCAAGGAGTCCGTCAAGGAGTCCGTCAAGGGTTTCACCAAGGGGGCGATGGGCGGTGGGACGGCGGCCGGGTGCGGTGGCCGGGGCGTGTCCGGCGGCCGGGCATCCGGCACCGCGTGGGACGGCACCGGCGTACGGCCCCCGGACGCCGTTCTCGTCGTCCGCACCCTCGACCCCGCACTCGCTCCCCTGCTGCCCGAGCTCTCGGGCCTGGTCGCGCAGACCGGCAGCCCGCTCTCCCATCTGGCGCTCCTCGCACGGGAGTTCGCACTGCCCACGGTGGTCGGTGCCACGGACGCGGTACGGCGCATCCCGCCCGGCAGCCGCCTCACCCTCGACGGCACGACGGGTGACGTACGCCTGGATGACGCACCGCTGCCCGCGTCCGGGGCCGGGCCCGAGGTGTCGCGATGAGGCGGCTCGCCTACCTCTTCGGCGGGGCGGCCGCCGCGGGCGCCGCCGTCTACCTGGTCGTCTACCTGTACCGCTGGCAGTGGCAACGGGCGATCCTGTGCGGGGTGCTGCTCCTGGTCGTCGAGGTGCTGCTGCTCGGCGTGACCCTGCTGGGACGCCTCTCGCGCCTGGAGGAGCGCATCGAGGCCCGCCACCCGCACCCGCAGCCAGAACCACAGCCACAGCCACAGCCACAGCCACAGCCACAGCCACAGCAGGACCTTCTCGCGCGCCTGCGCCAGGAACCGGCCGGGGAGACGGGCGGGCAGGCGGGCGCCGCCCGGTTCCCGTGGCTGGACGACCCGGGCAGCCGTACGTACGTCTTCGTACCGGTGCTCATGGTGGCGGGCGTGCTCCTTTCGGGTCTTGCCTGGCTCGTGCAGCGGCTCGCCGCCGCGACCGCGCGGCCCGTCGCCGAACGGCGGCTCGCGGGGCGGCTCGCCGTGCTCGCGGCCCCGCCTCCCGGCACGGGGATCGAGGACCTGCCCCCGGTGCCCGGCCGCGACCGGCGCCGGACGGCTCGGATCGTGGCGGTCGCCACCGTCGGCGCCGCGCTGCTCGCCGGGCTCGTCGTGGGCCTCGCCGAGCTCACCCAGACCCGCGAGGGCCACGCGGACGAGTCGGCGGCGACGTCCGTGCTCCTGCGCGTCGAGATGCGCGGCGGCGACGCCACCCCCGAGCGCCGCACCCTGGCCGCGCACCAGGTCTGGGAGCGCTGCCGGGACTCCACCTCCGCCCCCCTGCGCCACGCGGCCCTCGGCACCCTGGACGACGACCTGTACGCGGGCGTCGTACGCCCCGCCCTCACCGACCACGACCGCATGCGGCTGCGCGGCTGCCTGGAGGACACGGAACTGGACAAGGCGCACCTGACGGTCCTCGGCATCGGCGACACCGACGCCGATGACGACGACCCCGCGGACAGCTGACCCCGCAGACAGCTGATTCCGACGGCAGCTGATTCCGACGGCAGCTGATCCCGCACCGGCCACTGCGGATCTTCAACTCCCTTTTATCCGGGGCCAGTTACTCTGTGAATACACCCGCCCCCTATCCCCGGGTCTCCCCATGGCCGCCGCCCCCGCCGCTCCATCGTTCCCGCTGCCCGCTCCGCCGACCGCTCCCCCACCGCCGGTCCGCCGCCGTCTGCGCCGCACCTGTCTGCGTGTCCTCGCCGGGTGCGCGCTCGGATATCTCGCGCTCTGGGCCACCGGGTCCCTCGGAATCCTCGCGCTCTCCGACTGGGCGCGGAGCACCGGCGCCCAGCCGCGCGGCTCGCTCCGGGCCGAGGGAATCCACCACTTCCGGCCGGTGGACTCGGAAGGAAGGCTGTGGCGCGGGGCCGCGCCCTCGACGGAGGGGTACCGCAACCTCGCGCGGCTGCGCTTCGCGACCGTCGTCGATCTGCGCGCCGAGGACCTGACCCGGGCGCAGCGCGACCAGCCGCGCCGGGCGGGACTGCGTGTCGTACGGCTGCCGATCCGGGACGGGCAGACCCCGCAGCCCGCTCAGGTCGGGCGCTTCCTGCAGGTCGTGCGCACGGCGCCGGGGCCGGTGTTCGTGCACTGCGGCGCGGGCGTGGGGCGCACGGGGACGATGGCCGCGGCCTATCTCGTCCGTACGGGCGAGGACTCGTCGTGGGACGCCGCGCTGCGCAACCTCGCGGTCGGGCCGCCCTCGGTCGAGCAGATCTACTACGCGCTGCGCCTCGACCGCGACCAGGTGCACCAGCCGCCGCTGCCGGTGATCGCGGTCAGCCGCCTCGTGGACGCGCCGCGCAGGATGTGGTCCTGGGTGTGACCCTCGAAGAAGCGTTCCACCAGGCCGTACGCGCCCTCCTCGGCGGAGAGCGGTCGGCCAGCCGGACGGAGGGGGTCAGGACAGCAGGAAGTCCGCCTCGCCCGCCTTCGCCCCCTGGATGAACGCGGTGATCTCACTACGCGTGTAGATGAGCGCGGGACCGTCGGGGTCGGTGGACTGGCGCACGGCGACACGGCCGTCGGCCAGCTTCATGGCCTCCAGGCAGTTGCCGCCGTTGCCGCCGCTCCACGGCTTGTACCAGCCCTCGGTGCCGAGGTCGCCCGCGGGCATTCCGTTGTAGATCCGGGATGATTCCGTGCGGGCCTCGCTCCGTGAGTCGGCGCGGCTGCCCGGTGAACGCGGACCGGCAGGGCGCGTTCCGGCTCGATGTCGGTCCATTGTCACTGCTCCTTGCGGAGGTCCCGGAGGATCTCCTTCGTGCGTTGTGCGGTGGCGGCCTGCGCCGCCATGCGGTCCATGACCTCCAGGTGGGTGGCCACCTCTTTGCGCGCGTCCAGGTAGACGGCGCCGGTCAGGTACTCGCTGTAGACCATGTCGGGCAGCTCCGCCATGGCGAAGCGGAAGAGCACGAACGGCCCGTACGTTCCGGGGTGCGGGCCCGCCGCGAAGGTCGCGATCTGCAGGGTGACGTGGGGCATCTCGGCCGCTTCGAGCAGCCGGTCGATCTGATCCCGCATCACCTCGGCGTCGCCCACGGGCCTGCGCAGGGCGGTCTCGTCCATCACCACCCACAGCCGGGGCGCGTCCTCACGGGTGAGCAGCGACTGGCGTTCCATGCGCAGCGCCACGTACCGCTCTATGTCCGCGGGCCGGGTCTGGCCGATGGCGCCGGAGTGCATCACGGCGCGCGCGTAGTCCTCCGTCTGGAGGAGCCCGGGTACGAAGTGGGGCTCGTAGGACCTGATGAGGCTGGCGGCGCCCTCCAGGCTGACGTACATGCTGAACCAGCCGGGCAGGATGTCGTGGAACCGCTGCCACCAGCCCGGCTTGTTGGCCTCCTCGGCGAGCGTCACGAAGGCTTCGGCCTCGTCGTCCGCGACGCCGTAGGACTTCAGGAGCAGCTGGAGATACGGGATCTTCAGCGCGACCTCGGCCGTCTCCATGCGCCGGACGGTGGCGGGGGCGACGCGCAGGATCTTCGCGGCCTCCTCGCGCTTCAGGCCCGCGCTCTCGCGCAGGTCCTGCAGGCGACGACCGAGAACGACCTGGCCGACGGTCGGCGCGGACCGCGGTTCGCTCACGTCTGCTACCTCCACCTGACTGGCGCGTTGCCTCGGCCCACACCGCACCGCAAGCCGTAGCGAGCAGTGTGCCATGCGCCGTCACGGAGGAACACGCCACTGTGCACATTTCAGAGTGGCCCTTGCCAAGGTGTTCGGGGCGGGGCGATAGTGGAGAGCGTGACTCCGCCCGCGCCGTTACGAACCGAAGCCACCGAAGGCCGTCCTGGCGATCTCGCCGAGGCGTGGCCCGAGGACGCCGAGGTCTGCGTCAGTTTCGCCCTCGCACCACGTCCCGGCTCCGTCGCACAGGCCAGACGCCTGATGCTGGAACAGTTGGACGGGTGGGCGGTGCGCGACGACGACGCCTGCGACGCGGCGGCGCTCGTACTCTCCGAACTGGTCACCAACGCCGTGGTGCACACCGCGAGCAGGCGGATCATCTGCGAGCTCTGCGCAGATCCGGAGAAGCTGCGGATAACCGTACGTGACGAAGGGTGCGGGTCAGGCATGCCGCGCCCGGTGCACAGGGGGGCCGACGAGGAGCACGGGAGGGGACTGCTTCTTGTCGATGCGGTGAGCAGCGCGTGGGGCGTCCACGACGCAGGGCCCGGTATCGGGCTCACGGTGTGGGCGGAGTTGCCGAGGGAGACGTCGGTGTCGACGCCGGCGATTGCGTAGAACGCAGAACGGAACGAACGAACGTGGCAGTGGTGCGGGCGGGGGGCATGTGAGCGCGGGTACGGTACGGCCGTTGGACCTGAACACCTTGGTACGCCTGTCGCGACAACGACAGCGCACAGGGAGGCCGTCAGCGACCTCGCCACTCCCCCGGCTCGATCTGCCCGAGGGCATGACCGAGCCGCTCGGCTGCGACGCGGTGGCGGTGCCCGCGGCCTTCGGGCCCCGGCTGATGGCACGGCTGCCCCGGGTCGGATGCGTGTACGAGGACGGGGCGCGCTGGTGGTGGATCGTGCCCGCGGACTCCGACGTCGCCATGGAGTGGCCCGCGCCGGTCGCCTATTCGGCGGGAGCCGTGGTGCGGGACGCCGACTGCCGTCCGGTGCTGATCAATCGCCCTCCGGACGACGTTCCCTATACCCCGCCGATCCCGCTGTATCTGGCGCTGTGCCGGGTCACGGGGACCACGCCGGGGTGGTCCCGGGCCGTCAGCGCGTAGGCGCTCCGCTGGGTTGGGCGGATACGCGGGCGGATCTTTGGGCGGATCTTTGGGCTGATCTTGGGGTGCGGGTCCGTCTGGGCTGAGCGCGCGGTTCCCCGCGCCCCTTAGGCGCCCCTGGGCCGGGGCCCTTGCGGGCCCTGCCCGTTACGCTGCCGCCGCCAGTGGTTCGGGGACCGTCACCAAGAAGGTGTCCGAGGCCAGGTCCATGACCACCTCCGCTTTCTGGCCCTCCTCGCGGCGGGCCCGTGCGTACTCCTCCGCGGGCCACGAGCCACGCGGTCCGCCCGCCGGGAAGCGTTCGAGCACCGTTCGTCCGTTCGTCATCGTCCCTGTCCCCCGTGTCGTTCCGTGCGCAGTCCGAAGACTCTGTACCGAGGAGAACGCTCGGGACAGCCCCCGGGGATCGCAACGTGACCGAACTGAGACGGAGTTGGGGGATATCCCAGGGTTCTCCCGGAGGGGCGGGTCAGTCCTCGTACTCGTCGTGGAACCGCACCCGCGCGCTGCCCGCGGGCGCCCCGAACACCGACGCCCGCCCCTCGGGCCGCTCCCACTCCTCCTGCCGGCCGAGCGCGGTGAGGTCGAGGAGGCTGGTGGTGGAGCCGAGGCCGTCCAGGCCACGGGCGAACGTCGCGTACGTGTGGAAGACGCGGTCGCCGTACCGCAGGAAGCAGTTGATGCCGGGTACGTCGCGGGGCTCCTCGGGGAACGAGGCCAGGAAGTCGTAGTTGAAGTCGCCGCCGTTCGTCGAATACCAGGGCACCGTCCAGCCCATCCGGGCCTTGAAGGCGAGGAGCTTGGTGAACGGGGCGCGCGACACGGCGACGAAGTTCGTGGCGCGGGCCCGCAGGTGTCCGAGGTGCCCGATCTGGTCGAGGAACCCGGAACAGCTGCGGCACCCCGCGTCCCACTCCGGGGCGAACATGAAGTGGTAGACGATCAGTTGGTCCTTGCCGTCGAAGAGGTCGAGCAAGGTCGCCTTCCCGTCGGAGCCCTCGAAGTAGTACTCCTTGTCGACCTCGACCATCGGCATCCCGCGCCGCTCGGCGTTGAGCGCGTCGCGGGCGCGGGTGGCGGCCTTCTCTTCGGCCAGCAGTTCCTCACGCGCGGCGAGCCACTCCTCGCGCGTGACGATCTCCGGAAGTCCCATGGCGTGTCTCCTCCACCCTTCGGGCACGTACGTCGGCGAAGGGTGGACCGGCGGGGTTCGCGGAACTCATCGCTCGCGGGCGAAGAACTTTCACCCTTCGTACTCCTGGATCCGCCCGCCATGGCTCCGGTCGACCAGTTCGGGCAGCAGGGCGCTCAACTCCCCCACGATGTCCGGCACGTCGAGGGTCAGCAGCCGCCGGTCGCGCATCAGGACCCGGCCCGCGACGATCGTGGTGCGCACGTCGGCGGAGCGCGCGCTGTGCACAAGGGTGGCGGCGAGGTCGTGCACGGGCTGGGTGTGCGGCCCGGTCACGTCGACGAGGACGAGGTCGGCCCGGCGCCCCGGCGCGAGGCTGCCGATCTCGTCGCCGAGCCCGACGGCCCGCGCGCTCTGCAGGGTGGCGTGGTCCAGGGCCTGGCGTGCGGTGAGCCAGGCCGGGTCGCGCTCCACGTACTTCTGGACGAGCGCGGTGAGCGTCATGGACTCCCACACGTCGAGGGTGTTGTTGGACGCGGCGCCGTCGGTGGCCAGGCCGACCGGGACCCCGGCCTCGCGCAGCGCCCGTACGGGGGTGGTGTCCCAGCCGAACTTCAGATAGCCGCGGGGCGCGGAGGCGACGGCGACGCGTCCGCGGGCGCGGCGCAGGACGGGCAGGTCGCGGGCGGTGTCGAGGCCGGTGGCGTGCGCGAGGAGCACATCGGTGTCGAGGAGCCCGGCGCGCTCCAGGATCTCGATGGGGGTACGGCCGTGGCGGGCCAGGCTGTTGTCGGTCTGCTCGCGGTTCTCCGCCGCGTGGATGTGGACCAACAGGCCGTGTTCCCCGGCCAGTTCGGCGGTCGCGGCGAGGTCGGCCTCGTCGACGGTGTAGGGGGCGTGCGGGGCGAGGCAGGTGGTGATGCGGCCGTCGGCGGCGCCCCGCTGCCGGAGCGCGAAGTCGAGGGAGGCGGCCCGCCCCTCGGGCCCCTGCGAGCTGAAGTAGGCCTGGCCGAGTACGGCGCGCAGGCCGCTCTGCCCGGTGGCCGCGGCCACCTCGTCCATGGCGAAGTAGTGGTCGGCGAAGGTGGTGACGCCACCGCGGATCATCTCGGCGCAGGCGAGCCGCGCGCCGAGCCCGACGACGCGCTCGGTCAGGTTGGACTCGACGGGCCAGATCCAGTCGTTGAACCACGCGTGGGCCGGCAGGTCCTCGGCGAGGCCGCGCAGGGCCACCATCGGTGTGTGCGTATGGCAGTTGACGAGCCCGGGGAGCGCGACCGTGCCGCGGCCGTCGATGCGTTCGACGGCGGGGATCTCTTCGCCGGTACCGGTGCCGGTGCCGGTGCCGGTGCCGGTGTCGCCCGCCGTGACCGAGGCGATGAGTCCGTCGCGTACGACGACCGTGGCGTCGTCGACGAAGACGATCTCCCCTCGCGAGTCGTGGGTCAGCGCCGTGCAGCCGGTGACGACGAGGTCGGCGGGGCCGTGCGTGATGAGTCCGGTGGGGCCGGGCGCGGGAGGCGGCGTCATCTCTTCAAGGTAGTGCGAGTGCGCATCCGGCGGCCCTGTCGCGGGGCCGGTTCTGCGGGCACGCTGACCTCACCCGCCGAGCGCCGAGCGGGCCGGGTGAAGGGGACGTACGAGGGAGGCGGTCATGATCATCGGCACATGGAATCTGGAGAACCTCTACCGGCCCGGCGGGAAGTTCGGCCCCAGGGACAAGACCGCGTACGAGGCGAAGCTGGCCTCGCTCGCGGCGACGATCACCGAGTTGCGGCCGAGCGTCCTCGGCGTGCAGGAGGTCGGCGACCCGGCCGCTCTTGAGGACCTGGCGGGCCTGCTCGACGGCACCTGGCACGTCACGCTCTCGCGGCACGCGGACGACCGCGGCATCCGGGTCGGCTTCCTCACCAGCCTGCCGGTCTCCGTCGTCACCGACGAGGACGGCTTCCCGGAACCGCTGCACCCGGTGCAGACCGACGACACCGGCCGCACGACCGCGCGGACGGGGCGCGGGATCCTCGCGGTGACGGTGTCGACCCGGGCGTTCTTCTTCGACGTGGTCGTCTGCCACCTCAAGTCGAAGCTCCTGTCCTACCCCGGCGGCCGCTTCCAGCCGCGCGACGAGGGCGAGCGGGCACGGTTCGGCGCGTACGCCCTCTACCGCCGCGCGGCCGAGGCGACCGCGGTGCGCGCGCTCGCCGACCGGCTGCTGTGGGGCGACGGCCGCGAGCACCGGGTCGCGGTGCTCGGGGACCTCAACGACGAGGTCGGCGCGGCGACCACGCAGATACTGCTCGGCCCGCCGGGCTCCGAGATCGGCACGCCCGGCTTCGACCGGCCCGACAAGGGCGACGCGACACGGCTGTGGGACGTGGCCCCGCTGATCCCGCCCGAACAGCGCTTCTCCCGCATCCACGCCGGCCGCCGCGAACTCATCGACCACGTCCTGGTGAGCCGGGGCCTCCTGGACCAGGTGCGGACGGCGGGCACGGGAGCGCCGGGCGCCGCGGCGGCCGCGCTGCCGTCGGTGGCGGACGAGGATCCGGCGGTACGGAGGGACGCGGCGGGGTCGGACCACGCGCCGGTGTGGATCCGGATCCAGCCCTGACACCGCCGCACACCGCCGCCGGACCGGAAGGGCCTGTGCGTCGCCCCGTTCGGGCCTCAGCCGCGCGGGAGCACGGTCGAGAGGACGCCGGGCAGCGGGTACCAGTCGGCGGACACGATGCTGGCGTGCTTCCCCGCGAGCAGCGCGACCCGCTCGCGGGCCTGGGTCTCGGTCGGCCGCGTTCCGTCGATGGCGGGGGCGACGTTGTGGGCGTCGGTCATGACGACGAGGTAGCGCCGGTCGGCGTACCACCGGGTATCGATGCCGCCGCCCGCGTACGCGGAGGCGTCCCCGTCGAACAGCACGAACCACGGCCGGATCGACGCGTCCGCGTACCGCTCGCGCGGGTCGCCCGCCGCCGCCCCGAGCACGGCGGGGAAGGCGGCGGCCTCGCCGAGGCGCCCTGCGGCGGCGAGATCGCGCAGGTGGGTGGCGTATTCGCGGTCCGTCCAGAGGGTGTCGGCGGGGTTGCCCTGCTCGACGGTGCCGGGGATCAGCTCGACCACGAACTTCCCGGCGAGCTCGGCGCGTGCGGGCCAGCCCTTCTCCCGTACGGCGTCGTCGAGCCCGGCGTGTCCCGCGGCGAGCTGACCGGGGCGGTAGACGGCGTCGCCGAGCACGCCGGTGAGGAGCGCGTCGAGGTCGGCGGGCCCGCGCCCGCGCCTGCCCTGGAACCCGTCCTTCAACTCGACCTTCACGAGGACGGGCCGGTGCCCGGGGTGGGCGTCGTGCCAGCTGCGCATGTCCTTCAGACACCCGGTGAGGCTCTGGTTCCGGGACTTGGTGCGCAGCTCGGCCGGGCTCTGGGCGTTCTCGCAGTTGTTGTCGTTCCCGACGGGGTTGCTGTGGGACACCCGCCATCCGCTGCCGAACACATTGGTCCACACGTCCAGTTCGAGCATCCCGGCACCGGAGTCGAGGGCGTCGGCGAAGTACGGGTACTTCGCCTTCTCGTAGGCGTTGTGGACGCCGACGCCGGTCGTGGCGGAGTAGGCGGATCCGGGCGCGGGGTCGGCCGCGCCGCGCGGGTCCACCGAAGCCCCCGCCGCCCCTCCGGCTCCGGCCCCGCCGAGTGCGCCCCAGCAGACGAGCGCCCCCACCAGCAGACTCCTCACACCCTTGCGCCCCATCCCGCCCACCACCCTCTCGTCATGCTCCGAACAAGTCCCGGGAAACGTAAGGGAATCGAGTGACGCTGGGGAAGACGGCGTCTTACGAAGGGGAGGGGTGGCGGAGGGCCGGTGACGGAGGGCCTGTGACGGAGGGCCTGTGGCAGACGACCGGTGGCAGAGGGGCGGTGCGGTACGGGCCGGTGCCGTACGGGCCTGCGGGTGGGCACCCTAAGCTGCCTCCCGGCACCGCATCGCACCACCCCGACTCACCCCGGCACCGACCCCGACCCCGACCCCGATCCCGACCCCAGGAGCCCGCACCGTGTCCGACCTCGCACCGGAGCACCAGTACCCGGCCCCGGCCCCGTACCCGTACCCCGACAGCCGCCACCCGGACGCGGCTCCCGCGCCGCACGCACTGCTCTCGCCGGTGCTCGGCCTCCTGGGCACCTGGCACGGCCGGGGCCAGGGCGAATACCCGACGCTCCCCGCCGACTTCACATACGCGCAGGAAGTCACCTTCAGCCACGACGGCCGCCCCTTCCTCCGCTACGAGGCCCGTGCCTGGCTGCTCGACGCCGACGGCGCGCCCCTCCGCTCCGCGGCCCAGGAGAGCGGCTGGTGGCGGCTACAGCCGGACGGCCGGGTGGAAGCGCTGGTCACCCAGCCCACCGGCATCGCGGAGATCTCGGTCGGGCACGCGGCCGACGGCACGGTCGATCTCGCCACCCACGAGGTGGCGCTCACCCCCACCGCGAAGGAGGTCACCGCCACCCGTCGCCGCTACACCCTGACCGACGACGACACGCTCACGTTCACGCACGACATGGCGGCGGTGGGCGAACCCTTGCGGCATCACCTCTCGGCACGCCTGCGCCGCAAGGACCCCACGGACCGCACGGACCCCAAGGGCCGCAAGGAGCAGACCGCGCCCGACGCGTGACGCCATGAGCACCGGAACACAAGAAGTGGCAGCACGCGCGGAGCAGGCCACAGCGATCGCGGCGAGCTCCGACGCGGCGGGCGGCGGCTGGCCGGACCTCCCGGGCGACACGGCCCTCACCATCCGCATCCCCGAGGCGAACCCCCTGGTGAGGGCGGGTTTCCCGGCCCACGTGACGGTGCTCTACCCGTTCCTCAACGAGTCCCGCCTCACCTCGTCCACCCACGCCGACCTGAGGAACTTCTTCGCCGCCCGGCCCCCGTTCACGCTGACGTTCGGGGAATTCCGCCGCTACCCGGGCGTCCTCTACCTCCCACCGGCCCCCGACGCCCCCGTACGCGCCCTCACCGAGTCCCTCACGCGCCACTGGCCCGAAGCCGTCCCTTACCGAGGCATCTTCGACCCGCCCCTGGCCCCCCATCTCACCCTCGCGAACCACGAGGGCCCCGAGACCTACCGACAGGCCTACGACGCCCTGGAGTCGGAACTCGCCCCCCACCTACCGCTCACCAGCCACGTGGACACCGTCCATCTGATCGTGACGGACGGTGCGGGAGGGACCTGGCGGGATCTGGCGGCGTTCCGGCTGGGCTGATCCGGGCAAAAGTCTGGTTGGCGGTCATGGACAGCGCCACCATGTGTACATGAACAGCGGCGCTGAAGCCCTGCCTTCGCCACCACCGTTGCCCCCGGCGAAGCGGTACAACGCGGTGCTCAGGCTGTACGACGCCCCGGTACACCGCGACTGGGCAATCTGGGCAACCCTGTTCTGGTGCTTCATGTCGGCGGCGGCCATCGCCACCGACAAGGAGCACCGCGGGCTACCGCCGTGGTTGGACACCCTTCTCGCCTCGATCTTCTTCACGCTCGCACTCGGCGTGCTGCCTGTCTGGGTCCGCCTGCGGAGAAGGCGACGCAGGTGGCAGTCGATCGAGCGCCGCGCGTCCGGGACCGTCCCGGCGGACGGACGTGACGCGGCCGAGGTACGGGGTTCGCGTCCGGCTCCTGATTCGCGTGCGGCTGGTGATGCGACTGCGGTCCGCGACTCGACTGCGGTACGTGATTCGCCGGGCGACCAGCCCGCACCGTACAGCCCTCCTGCGCCGTACGGCTCGCCCTCTTCCGCCGTCCCGCACGTCGCGGCCGTCCCGCGTGCGCCCTCCGGCGCTCTGGCGCGGGCACGGGACGGTCTGCCGCATCCCGTCGCCCGCGCCCTGCGGACCTTTCAGCAGGCGGGCACGGCCAGGGACGAGTACGAAGCGATGCTGGAGGCGGCCGAGCACCTGGGCGTCGCCGTCTGTGTCACGGCGGCGGCGCTCCTCCAGGGCGACTCGCGCGAGGCCGACGCTGCCTCCGACGACAGCCGCCCGGGCCATCCGGACCGCCCGGGCACCCCGCTGCTCGCAGGGATCCAGCGGTCGTGCCTGAGTTCCGGGGCCATGTTCGGCACCTGGACCAGAGGGCTCTTCGCACTCCGGGAGACTGCGGCGCAGAACCATCTTCTGCTCCCCGGCTTCTCGACCGCCCTGCGCTCCCCCGCCGACCCTTCCGGTGCCCGGGACATCGCCGACGACCTGGACGCCCTGCGGGCGGAGCGGAACCGCACCGCGCACGGCGACCGCCCGGTGAGCCAGCCGGAGGCCGCCCTGCGCCTCGCCGAGTTCCGGCCCCTCTTCGAACACGCCGTGGACTCGGCACTGTTCCTGGACGGCCTGCCCTGGCTCTGCACCGTCTCCTGCGAATACCGGCACAGGGAACGAGACTTCCGTGTCGCGGCGCACGCCGTGGTCGGCGACCACCCGATCTTCGAACGCCAGACATACGCGTGGCCCATCCCGGTCGCGAACGACACCTTCTACGTGCTGGGCCCGAACGGGCCCGTGACCTTGTCCCCTTTCCTGACGCACGCGTTCTGCGAGCAGTGCCTGCAGATGGAGATCTGCTACCTCAGCAGGGTGCGCGGCCGCTCCGGAGACGCGACGGTCAAGAGCTTCAACCGGGGGCACGACATCGTGGTGCCCGATCTAGGGAACGACATCCGGTCGTTGCGGTGAGGGTGCCCCTCGTGGGGGCGGTGTGCGTGTCAGTCTCGTTGCGCTGCCATCGGGGATCTACGGACATGCCGAACCGGCAGAGGAAGTAACCCCCTACAGAAGGGATCCGCCCGTGCCCCGCTCGCTCCCCCGCATCTCCCGGCCCCGTACCTCCCGTCCCCGTATCTCCAGGCCTCGCATCTCCGGTACCCGGCTCGCCGTGGCCGGTGCCGTCACCGCGGTTCTTGCCGCGGGTACTCCTGTCGCGTACGCCTCGTTGAACGACGAGCCCCGGTCGGCGTCCTCCGCGGCGCCCGCCGCCTCGACGGTCGAACGCGGCAGGCCCTTCCACGAGACCCGGCTCTTCTTCGGCACCGAACGGCCCGACGGCGGGCCCGCCGTGACCGACAAGCAGTTCATGCGCTTCATCGACGAAGAGGTCACGCCGAGCTTCTCCGACGGGCTGACCGTCCAGGACGGGCGGGGGCAGTGGCGCGACTCCAACGGCAAGATCGAGCGTGAGCGTTCGTACGAACTGATCCTGCTGTATCCGACGGCTGAGACGCGCACGCGGGACGTCCAGATCGAGGAGATCCGCAGCGACTACGAGAAGGCGTTCGCGCAGGACTCGGTGGCGCGGCTCGACGAGCGGACGCGGGTCGATTTCTGAATCGCGGTCAGGTTCTGGCGGGTGGCGGCCGGAGGTGCGGTCGTCATCCGTCGGTACCGTCATCCGTCGCTACCGCCGTCCGGCGCTACCGGTCGGTGGCGTTGTGCACGGTCCCGGCCTGGATCACCGTCGCGTGATACGTGCCGCCACTGATGGTGTTGTTGTACGTGACGCTGCCCGGCTGTGCCTCCGGAGCCGACGCCGGGGCCAACTCGTCCAGCAGCGCCCGCAGTTCGGCGGCTGCCTCCGGGTCCGCCGCGAGCCTGCGACGCAGCCGTGAGCGCCACTCCGCCCGCACGTCGTCCGCGGTGCCCTCGTCCCCGGCGCCACGCGCGGCGACGAGCTCGGCACGCGCCTCCTCCAGCTCTCCGGCGAGGACGTCCTCCTCACCGCCCCTGCCGCGCGAGAAGAACCCGGCGACCCGGTCCCGCGCCTGCGTCCACCCGTCGGTCACCATCTGCTGCACGAGCGCCGTCGCCCCGGCCGCCGCGAGTGCCGTCAACTCCGCGTCCACAGGCCTCCCTCTCCCCCACATCCTCTGCGCGATCTTCTGCGCCTCTGCCCCGCGTCCAAGGCCTTCACCGTAGCGCGGCCCACCGACAATCCACTGGCAGTCGGCCCACGGAGGCTGCAAAGCTGACCCCCCATGAACACCCCGCACGTCCCGCACGCCCCGCACGTCCCGCACGCCCAGGCCTCCGCCGACGGCCCCGCCCTCCCCGTCCCCCGCCATCAGATCCGCGCCCTGCACACCGACACGACGATCACCGTCTACCAGGCGTACGCCCCGGAGATCGGCGTCCCCGCGGCGCGCTCGGGCCGCTTCCCCGACGCCTGGAAGCGGGACCGTATGACGTGGACCATGCCGCGCTCATAGCCTTTTTCCATGACCACAGACGACAAGGACCAGCAGACAGACGCCCGATTACGTCGAGCCTTACGGGCCAGGCAGGCAGCCGGGACGGAGCGGACCAAGAAGCACCGTTCTGACTGGTCAGGCGAGCCCGCAGCAATTTACTGCCGGATCTCGCACGCCAACGATGACGATCAGACAGGCGTAGAGCGCCAAGAGGGCATCTGCCGAGAAGTCGCGGAACGCCTCGGGCTCACGGTCGTGGAAGATCAAGTCTTTGTGGACAACAATCGGTCGGCATGGCAGCGGAAGCGGAAGCGTCCGGGGTGGGACGCGCTTCTCGCCGAGGCCAGCCAGGGCCGTGTCCGCCACGTCCTCACGTACCACCCGGACCGGTTGATGCGTCAGCCGCGCGACCTCGAAGAGCTGCTGCAGATCGCTGACGATCACGACATCACCTTGCACGGACAGGCGAACCGGCGTGATCTCGCGGACCCTGATGACCGGTTCTTCCTGCGCATCGAGGTAGCGCTCGCCTGCCGCTCCAGTGACGACACGTCGCGCCGACTGGTCGATTCAATGATCGACCGAGTGCAGGACGGAATGCCGCACACCGGCAAGCGCCGGTATGGGTACGACAAGACCGGCACAGTGATCATCCCCGAAGAGGCGGCCATCGTTCGAGAGATCTTCACGCGCTACCTCGACGGCGTGAGTCCGGTCCAGCTGGCCAAGGATTTGTACGGTCGTGGCGAGAAGACAGCCCTGGGGCGGACCTGGAGCGCCCCACGCGTTCGAGACATCCTCGACTGCCGCCACGTCGCCGGAATCCGTGTGTTCCGGGGTGAGGAGATCGGGGATGGCGAGTGGCCCGCGATCATTGACGCGAGCGCCGCACCTACCGGGCCGCAGCGTTAGCGACCGGCAACCATCCGAGTAGGTTCTACCTGCTGCGCGGCCTGGTCACCTGCACGGGATGCGGCAAGGTGACGGGCGGTTCGGGAGGAAGCGGAGCCAAGTACGTCTGCCACCACACTCACCGTCTCGACGTACCGCGCTGCAACAGGGCAGTCTCTGCCCCCATCTTGGAGGACTTCGTGACGGAGGCCGCTATCAACCTCCTTGAGCGCCTTGATCTCACCGAAGCGCCGACGCCTTCCGCGCTGTCAGAGGAAGATCAGGCAGCCATCGAGGCCGATCGTCAGGAACTCGACGACCTCAAGGACATGTGGGGAAGCCAGGAGTTGAAGACGCGGGAGTACCGCGAAATGCGCAAGACAGTTGAGGCGCGCATTGCCGAGGTGCAGCGCAAGATGATCGTCCGCCCGACAACGGAGGTTCTTGATGGACTCGTCGGCGCGAATGCCCGCGAGAGCTGGAAGGCTCTGGAGAAAGCCGAGAACTACCAGCGCATGAATGCCGTCATGCGCTTCCTGTTCGCCGCCGTCAAGATCAAAGAGGCCACGAAGCGAGGCCGCCGCTTCGACTACGGCAGGATCGACATTGAGCAGAATCCCATCTGGACCTGACCCGCACAGACGAGGAGGGGCCCTTCATGAGGGCCCCTCCTGTTGTGTCACGCTGCCCGTCTCACTCGATCTTTCCTCCTGACTGGCGGTCTAGAAGCCTGGCCAGGCGTCTCGCCGCTGACGGGCTGATCTTGGTCGAGAACTTCCCACAGACGCGTTCCAGATGACGGGCCATCTCCGCCTCGCGGTTGTGCTTCGTCATCAGTACGACACCTCCCCACAGGCCAGCGCATCGCGGGCAAGCTCGCGGTTGAGTGCGATGTCTTCGGCGATGCCTGCGGCGAAGAGAGCGGCACCAGGGGTATAGCCGGAGCCGAAGTAGCGCCAGGCGGATTCCTTGATCAGGTTCGGGTCGTCGTCCAGAACGGTCCCGCCACGCGCGAAGTCGGCCCGTTCCTCGCGCAGGGCCCCGTACGTGGTCGAGTAGCGGCGGGACTTGGTGAGGATGTGACCCCGGTAGCCGAGCGTGTGAGCCCACGCGCGCAGCCGCAGGGGCGCCAGTTCCACCAGGCCGCCCAGGCGCCAGCAGGTGCCCATCAGGGCCCGGATGTGAGGCGCGACGACAGCAGCCCGGATGTCCGTCAGGCTCCGCACGGCGTGATCGAGTCCGGCCCCCGTGTCGGCGGCGCCCTTGGATACGTATTTGGCCACGTAGGCGGCGACCGCGTCATCGCTAAGACCGCCGTCATCACCGAACGCCTGGATCGGCCGTACATCTAACTGGACACCCAGCAGCAGGAGTTCAGTTCCGTACGCCCCAGATTCAGGCACCCGCACACTGGCCGACGCGGCAGCCGCCCGGACCGCGTCAGTCAGCAGTTCGCCGGTGGCCCAGTCCGGGGGCGGACCGCTGGGGCCGCTCGGACCGTCGAGGCGGACCACGGCATGGAAGTGCACCGCCGCCCGCTTCTGGTACTCGGCGACCTTCGCGAAGGACACCACCAGGTGCTCACCGAGCCGCGAGCGCGGCACCCCGCCAGCGGTCGCCAGGTAGCGGCGCACGCCAGTGGTGAACCGGTCCCAGAGCCGCCCCGCGTGCGCGTGCCACAGGACATGACCCACGTAGTCGTAGCAGTCCGCGCACAGCGGCCGACCCACCAGCGGATCATCCTCACCATGCAGACGGGCGCAGCCGAGCCGACGCCCATGCTCGCAGCGAGGGTCATCGCGACGAGGGCGGCATCGTTCCCCCTCCACAGCCCGATGAACCAGGCCGAAGGAGGGCGCGGTCAGGGTGACGAACAGTCGTGGCCGTTCTCTGACTTGCTCGGGGACGCTCTTGCCGCCGAGCAGGCCGGAGCGCACCAGCTGGAAGGTGTCCCCCGAGTGCTGATACGAGCACGGCTCACAGACCGAGGAACGCCGGTTGCGGCACCACACGGCCAGCCGTTCACCGGGCTCATCGGCCGTCGAGTAGGCGGAGACCGCCTCACCTGTCGTGGCATCCCATGTGGTGGTGGAGCCGGACAGGTGCACCGGATGAGCGCAGCCACCGATGGCTGTGATCTGCTCCAACCAGCGGGAGAACAGTGGGTCACTGACGAGCCTTATAACGTCACGGTCCACCTCTGAGACGGCTTGCATTCGTTGTTCGTGTTCCAACGCCGCATAGCGTTCCTGCGGGCCGGACAGCGATGCGGACAGGTTGGCATTGCGTGTGGTGCTGGCATCGAATTCGGCAGACATAACGCGGCCTCCAAAGCCGGAAGTCGGGATGTAGGTTGCGTGTATCCATGAGCGGTTCTCTCCTCTGCGCTAACGGGGCGCTTAGATTGCATACGCCCAGTCCAGGCGCGTTCAACTTGCCTTTAAATTCTACGACTTGGCACTGCCAATGACCCCCGGATATAGCCCCCGGACGGGGCTCAGGCCAGGCAGTCCGGCGACGGGATTGGCCGTTCCGGGGTCGGAGGGCTCCACGCCTCATCAGCTCGTGCCGCTCCCCTGCTGTGTGCTCCCCGGACGCCGTGATCGGGTCCTGCGGGGCAGGGGTGGCGGAGACTGTCTTCACTTACTCCAGGGCGCGCCTGCGGCGCGCCGGGCGGCTTCGGCCGCACCGGCCGGGCGTGCGGCCTTCGGCCGGTCCCGTCCGCACGGCCACCACCCGGCGACCACAAGCAACCCCACGATGTGAACAGCAACCGCATCCCTGCCGCTGCCCCCATCACGACAGCCAGGAGCGACAACAGGGAGCGGACGGCTTCAGACCGTGAGCCACCTCCTCGCACGAAACCCCGCACCAGACGCCCCAGGGCCCACCGGAGCAGCAACCAGGGTTCACCCAGGCCCTGGCTGGGGCCGACGGCCTCCGATGCTTTAGGCAGCCGCCATGGGGCGAGCCTCGAAGAACAGGGGGCCGATCGGGCTAATGCGGGCAGGCTCCAAGAGACTGCCCGATCCGCTGGCGAGCGTAAGGCCCCCTGTTCACTCGCCCCATGGCAGCTCCCGCCCAAAGCCTCTACGGCCGGCGGCGTGCCCACAGCGCGCCATTACCCCAGCTCAGCCCAGGTACGGCGTCGACCTGTCATCGAGGAAGTGTGCCAGCCGCAACCGCTGCGTGTGATGCATATCGAGCCCCGCCAGCTCTCCGGGGTCGACGAAGCGGAGTGCGGTCGACTCGTCCGACATCGTCAGCTCACCGCCGATCACGCGGGCGCGAAAGCAGACGTTGAACTGCCGCCGGACCTCACCATCTGTGTAGGCGATTACATGCCGGGGATCTGTGTACGTACCGACGAGCCCGGTGATCTCTACGTCCAACCCAGTCTCTTCCTTGACCTCCCGCACGGCCGTGCCGGGCAGGCTGTCGCTCATCTCCATACCGCCGCCCGGCAACGCCCACAGGCCGCTATCAGACCGCCGCTGGAGGAGAATGCGGCCCTTGCCGTCCGTGACGACGGCCGAGGCCGCGACGACGAGACTGTTGGGCTCAGGAGCCGCCGGGTCGTCGTAGTACTCGGTCCGCGCCACTAGCTCACACCTTCCACGGGGCTGGCCGTCTGCCAGACAGCGTCGAAGCTCTCGGCGTAGGTATCGAACATGCCACCTCGACCAGAGCGCCGGAGTTGCCACACCGGGGCGCCGTACGCATTTACACCCCACACATGGGCATTGACCAACGCTTGATCGTCAGCTCGGTATATCGAGTTGTAAAGCGTGGCCCCGTGGGTGCGCAGTTCGATGTTCGGTACCCCGGCCAAGGGGCGATAGTGCATGAGTGCCAGTCGGCACCGAGACTCGATGCCGTGCCCGAACTTCTCTTCGGTGCCCCGCTGCTGAACATTCGGAGATTCCGCGTCACCCAAGGCAATGCGGACCGCACAGCCCGCCTCAGCCCGTTCCTTCAGGAGGTCATTGAGCCGGGGGTACGCCTCATGCAGGAACACCGCCGCGTAGACGAGCACGTCGATCCGTTCACGCGCTTCGGCGAGCAGGTCGACGAACACCGACACGGGCAGGTCGGCCCGCTGGTCGTACAGCGCCACCAGTTCGGGACTCACTGCCCGCGCGGCTCGTGCCTGTCGCAGGGCTGGCCAGAGTGCGTGCACGTCTTCTCCCAAGGTCTCAGCGGCTTTGAGCGCCGTTGCCCGCCTCGGAGTGCGACCCAGATTGACCCAGCGTTCCACCGACTTTGGATCAACCTCCGACGCTTCGGCGAGGCTGGCATGCGTCCAGCCACCCGCCGCCATCACAGCCCGCAGACGTTCGTTCGGCATGGTCAGTGTCACCCCGCACCATTGGACGTTGGTAGGGACGTTCTACACCCCGCGGGACGTCCCAAAGTGGGAAACGTTCGAGGTTCCTACGTCCCAGTGACCAACGCGACGATCCTGCGTACGGAGACATGCGAGGGGACGGCAACGAGATGAGCAAGGCACCAACTCCCCGGACGCAGGAGCGTCCGCCCATCCCAGCAGGCGCGGTCTGCACCCGCTGCAATCAGTCGATCAAGCCCGGCGAACCAGCGGAGGACTACACCCCTGACCGGGCATCAGGTGGCGGGAACACCTTCTACCACCACACTCGCAACTGCCCGGGGCGAGGTGGTCGGCAGTGACCCGAACCGTCTTCCGCTTCGTGCCATTCACGATCACCCAGGACACGACCGCCGAGCCCACTTACGAGGCCGTGTGCGTGTCAGGGGACGGGAAGGAGTGCGGTGAGCGGTCCGACGAATGGATCACGCCGCACCCCGTCGAAGTGTGGATGCGGGATCACATGAAGATCACCGGGCATGCCCGCTACCGCAGAACGTTCGTCGACTACGCGGACGTGACCCGCGCCGACCAAAACCCCGACCACTGAAAAACGGCGAGCAACAGCAGCCGTGAACCGGAAGACCCCACCAGTCATTCATGTTGGTGGGGTCTCGGCATGCAGCAGGGCTACCGCAAACAGCCTATGAAAACGACTTAACATGGACCAAGGTGACGCCCACTTTCAAGGAGTGTATTGCGAACCCCAGTTCGTTACGATGTAAAGCGCACACCCTTAGGGAGTAATGCACTCTCACTCACATCTAAGTTGCATAGCGTGTCTTGCGGGCTCGTTGACCAGCCACATGAAACGAGAACACGAACTCACAACGATCAAATCCCTCAAGGTCCAATCGGCCTTCAAGGCTATAGATGGCTCCAAGAGCGCCGTCTTGACTCACTGTGGCCATCCGGCCAACGGACGAAACATCGCCCACAACGCCTGGGAGGCGCGCATCAGCGATCACTGCAACGTATTCGTCACCACGGGAATCTGTGAACCCCCGTCCGGGAATATTGATAAATGCTTCCCCATTGGGAGATATCTCCGAATCTGAGGAATCAGCAGGCGTTGGATCGCCAGTAAAGGCGACGTTCCATCCCTGCGTGATAGCCCCGAGCATACGACGTGCCCCCTCCTTCGATAGACCTGAACCCCCTGAAGGGAATTTCGCGTCGAAGGCCTCCTCCGCCAGCACTAGATAAAGGCGACCATACCTCTCTTTCGCGTTCGCGACCTCCGACCGATCAGCAAGCCTCTGTGGAAGTAGCGCTTGTGCACCTTTGGCCTTGACGTAAGAGAGACTACCCTTGGCATGAAAAATCCGATTACGAATACGGTTGTGCAGCTCGTCGTAGATATCGTGCACGGGATTTCCGCTCGAAGGAATCGAGAAGCTCTGCAGGTCCACTGACCTTCCTTCGGCCTTCAGTGCTCGCTTGAACCAATCTTCGTCACTCTCAGGTCTTCCATTGCTCTTCAGTAGTTTGGGGTGAAGCCAGCTCAGCAGAGATTCAAGGGCAAGGTATACGTTTCGGCATGCGTCAAAGAGGTCGTCTGTCAGTTCTGACATTCGGTAGTAGCGCATACTCTCTTGCCACTGCGGTGTGTTTTCTGGGTCGGGAGGTTTCAACCGTCCGTCGGGCCCACGCACTTCTGCGGTAACTCTAATGGCTGCGGTGATGGTAGACGAGCACCAGAACCGAATCACCGCTTCCTGCCCTTCACTCCACCAGGCGACGTGACCATTCTCCACATCTTGCAGTGCCAGCGGGGTGCGCCCTTTAAGGGTGAAGATATCCAGCCCTTGGTTCGCCAATTCCGGCGCAATGCCTGTTACTGATTCATAGTTCGAAGCGGCTATTCCGCGAACAGCAACAGCTTTCACCCCCTCACGAACTTCGACCTCTTCGCCTGTCGAGAGCCGAACTGCGCCACTGAACTCCGGTGCTGTCCTGAGCGGATATAGGGCCCCGGGAGTCGTCACGTCTCCAAAAAGAGGAAGCCCTTCGAAGTTGGCCATGAGGGCACCCTAGTCTCCACACCCCAAAAGCGCTCGATTGTCGTGGTGATCGGCAGTACCAAGATCTTGCATCAGTCGTCGATCAACCCGAGCTATCCGAATCCGTCGACGCGGTCCGATGAGGAACATCAGCTCTTCACAGCAGGCGCACGCAGCGTTGACGAGCTGCGGCAGGAGTTGGGCACGGGCAGACGGTTCGGGACGAGAACCTTAAAAAGGTTTACGAGCAAGGCTTGACCTGGATCAAGCCCTCGTTCCTCTGGATGATGTACCGCTGCGGCTGGGCCACGAAGGAGGACCAGCAGACGGTCCTGGCCGTCGAGATCTCCCGCGAAGGCTTCGACAGCTCCCTGCGCGACGCCTGCCTGTCGCACTACACCCGCGGCCTCCACCCCGACCAGGCCACCTGGAAACGGAACCTGCGCCGCTCGTCCGCCCGCGTCCAATGGGACCCCGAGCGCGACCTCCGCCTGAGCCCCCTCCCGTACCGCTCCCTCCAACTGGGCCTGTCCGGCGAGGCGTCCCGGCGCTACGCGGACGAGTGGACGGTCTCGATCACCGACGTCACCGACCTCGCGCGGCAGATCCACACCCTCGTACGGGATACGGACGACCTGGCGGCGGCAGCCCCACTGCTGCCCGCGGAACGGCCCTACCCGGCGGGCGACGAAATCCTGGGCCACCTGCGGCCGTGACCCACCGCGGCCGACCGTGACACGCGCCCGCTACGCCTCCGTCATGCCCGTCAACGCCCCCACCGGGTCCCCGTCCGCCTCACCCTCGGGCCACCAGTCGCCTCCGCCCGGTTCGCTCACGTACGGGTACCAGCGGCCGTCCCTGCCGTAGCGGAGCTGGAGTGTTCCCTCCGCGTCCGTGAGGTGGTTGCGGTCGATCGTCATGCGGGGGAGGTCCGCCGCGACCAGGGCTCCCCGGGCCCGGTCGAAGGGGCCCGCCGGGGGGTCCCAGGGGGATTCCAGGACCGTCAGGCCCGCCTCGCCGCCCTGGCGCCAGGCCGCGGCCGCCCGGGAGAGGTCCGCGGCGGTGCTCCCCACCGACCTGGCCAGTTCGGCGAATTGGCGGCTGAACGTGCGGCGGCCCGTGAGGCCGGGGTGCGAGGCCGCGAGGCGGACCGCGTCGTGCCAGGGAGACGTGGCGGTGAAGGGGTCCGTGCCGGTCATGAGGTAGGCATGGGCGCGCGCTGCCGCGTCCGTGACCAGGAACTCCAGTGCGGTCGGGTCCGGGGCGCCGGGGACGGACGGGAGGGCCGGCGGCTCGCCCGGGTGGGGTGGCGGAGGGAGCGGGGCGGGCAGCGGGGAGCGGTATTCCGTGGCCAGCGCCTCGCGGGCCACGACGCCGGGGAGGACGGGGCCATCGTGTGGGTGGGGCGCGGTGTGGTCCTGGGGCGCGGGGGCGTCCGGAGGCGTGTTGCTGTCCGGTGACGTGTTGCTGTCCGGTGACGTGTTGCTGTCCGGTGACGTGTGGCCGTCCGGCAGCACGGGGCCGTCCGGCAGCATGGAGTCGGAGTCGTCCGGCAGCATGGAGTCGGAGCCGTGCGGCGGGATGGCTGCGGGCCGTGGCTTTCGCCGGGCCGCCCGGAGTTCCGCCGCCGCGGCCTCCGCCGCCTCCACCGCCGACTTCCGCGCGTTCCTGTGGGCCAGCTCGTCCAGCAGGTCCTGTTCCTCACCGCCCCGCAGCAACAGGAGCACGAAGGGGTCGGCGTCCAGGAGACGGGCCGTCTGGTAGGCCAGCGCGGCCGCGTGCTTGCAGGGGTGGCCGCGGTCCGGGCAGGTGCAGGAAGGCGCCATTTCGCGGGCGCCGGGCAGGAGCGGGACGTCGGCGCGGGCCGCCGCGTCGGCCAGGGCGTGCGGCATCTCCTTGTCGAGCAGCGCCGCGATGTGCGCGGGGTCGGTGGCCACCGTGTCCAGGAAGCGGTCCCAGTGTTCGGGGAGCATCGTCCGCAGGCGGATCTCCGCGCGGTAGGGGCGGGGACGGCTGCCGTGCACGTACGCGACGATGCGGCCGGGCGCGACGGTGATCGTGTCGACCGCGCCCTCGCGCGCGTACGTACGGCCGCGGGCCAGGCGGGCCTGGTCCAGGGCACTCTCCTCCAGCGCGTCGGTCCAGGCGTTGCCCCACCAGGAGGTGGCGAAGGGGGTGTGGGGATCGGGGCGGGCCGGCAGCGCGGGGAAGACGCGGCCGCTGCCCATGCGGCTCGTCTCGCTCATGCCGCTGGCCCAGCCCAGACCGCCACCGCGTCGGGCCCCGCCGCTTTGACGGGACCCGCCGCCCGAACCGCCGCCATGCCGGGACCCGCCACCCGGACCGCCCGGACCGCCCGGACTGCCCGGACCGCCCCTCCGAGGGGCTCCCCCTTGGCCATCGCCCCGCCCCGCCACGCCCCGCGCCGTCATGCCGTCCTCCTCAGCGCCACCAGGTCGGCCAGCTCCGCGTCCGACAGTTCCGTGAACGCCGACTCGCCGCCCTCCCCGAGCACCGCGTCCGCCAACGCCTGCTTGGCGACGAGGAGTTCGGCGATGCGGTCCTCGACGGTGCCCTCGGTGACCAGTCGGTGGACCTGCACCGGCTGCGTCTGGCCGATGCGGTACGCGCGGTCGGTGGCCTGCTCCTCGACCGCCGGGTTCCACCAGCGGTCGTAGTGGATCACGTGGCCCGCGCGGGTCAGGTTGAGGCCCGTGCCCGCCGCCTTCAGGGAGAGGAGGAAGACCGGGATCTCGCCCGACTGGAAGCGGTCCACCATCTCCTCGCGCCGCGGGACGGGCGTGCCGCCGTGCAGGAGCTGGGTGCGGATGCCCCTGGACGCCAGGTGCGCCTCCAGGAGACGGGCCATCTCCACGTACTGCGTGAAGACCAGTACCGCGCCCGCGCCCGCGCTCTCCGACTCCGCGAGGATCGCGTCGAGGAGCTCGTCGAGCAGCTCCAGCTTGCCCGAGCGGGGGAGGCCCGTCCGCGTGGTCAGCGCGCCGTCCTTCAGGTACTGCGCAGGGTGGTTGCAGATCTGCTTCAGCGCCATCAGCAGCTTCATGACCAGGCCGCGGCGGGCCATGCCGTCCGACGCCTCGATGCGGGCCAGCGTCTCGCGGACCACCGCTTCGTAGAGGGAGGTCTGTTCGCGGGTGAGGGTGACGGGGTGGTCCGTCTCCGTCTTCGGCGGGAGTTCGGGGGCGATCCCGGGGTCCGACTTCTTGCGGCGCAGCAGGAAGGGTCGGACCAGTCTGGCCAGGCGGTCGAGCGCGTCGTCGTTCTCGCCGGTCCCTGAGGGGTCGCCGCCCTCCACCAGGCGTGCGTGGCGGGCCCGGAACGCCTTCAGGGGGCCGAGCAGGCCCGGGGTCGTCCAGTCGAGCAGGGCCCACAGCTCGGAGAGGTTGTTCTCCACGGGGGTGCCGGTGAGCGCGACGCGTGCCGGGGACGGGATCGTGCGCAGGGCCTTCGCCGTCGCCGCGTGCGGGTTCTTGACGTGCTGCGCCTCGTCCGCGACGACCAACCCCCACTGCTGGGCGGCCAGTTCGGGCGCGGCCGTCCGCATCGTGCCGTAGGTGGTGAGGACGAAGCCGCCGTCGGCGTCCAGGCCCGCGAGGGTGCGGCCCGCCCCGTGGAAGCGGCGCACCGGCACGCCGGGCGCGAACCGCTCGATCTCCCGCTGCCAGTTGCCGAGGAGCGACGCGGGGCAGACCACGAGCGTCGGCGCGGGGTGCGCCCGGTGGAGGTGCAGGGCGATCAGCGTGATCGTCTTGCCGAGGCCCATGTCGTCGGCGAGGCAGCCGCCGAGTCCGAGCGAGGTCATGCGGTCCAGCCAGGCCAGGCCCTTGAGTTGGTAGTCGCGCAGGGTGGCGTGCAGGCCGGGCGGCTGGGCGACCGTGTCGAGGTCGCCCGTCACGCGCTCGCGCAGCCGGGCGAGGGCGCCGACGGGAACGGCGGGCACCCGCTCGCCGTCCACCTCCGCCGCGCCGGTGAGCGCGACCGACAGGGCGTCCACCGGGTCGAGCAGGCCGAGGTCCCGCTTGCGCGCCTTGCGGACGAGCTCGGGGTCGACAAGGACCCACTGGTCCCGGAGGCGGACGACCGGCCGGTGCGCCTCCGCAAGGACGTCGAGCTCCGCGTCGGACAGCGGGGCTTCCTGGTCGCCGAACGCCACCTGCCAGCGGAATTCCAGGAGTTGCTCGGTCTTGAAGAAGTCGAAGTTGTCGGCCGCGGTGCCGGGGGCCGGGCGGACGACGGCGGTGGCGGTGAGGCCCCGGGTGAGCTCCCTCGGCCAGTGGACGGCCACCCCGGCCGCGGCGAGTCGTCCGGCCGCGGCGCCGAGCAGGTCGTACAACTCCTCCTCGCTCAGCGGCAGCACGTCGGGGCGCGGCCGCTGCAGAAGCCTGCCGAGCGGGGGCCAGACGCGGGCGGCGCGGCGCAGCGCGAGCAGCGTGTCGACGCGGGCGCGCGGCCCGAAGTGGTCGGTGCCCGCCCAGAGGCCCGCTACGTCCGTCACGAGTGCGGGGTCGGCGAGGCTGTGCACCTGGACGACGGCGGCGGCGGGGCTCGCGACGGCGGCACGGGGGACGGCCTCGCCGGGGCCTTCCCCGCTCCCGGCCGAGCCCTCCACGGAGTCGCCCGCCCCGGCCCCGGAACTCTCGCCCCCGTCGAACACCTCGTGCGCCCGCAGGTCGAGGCGCAGGGACACGCGCACCCCGGCGTCCATCCCGGCCGCGACCTCGGCCGCCCACTCCCGCGCCCCCGGCAGCCGCTGCGGCTCGCGCGCGGCGAAGGGGGCGCCGACCGCGTGCACGGCGGCAGGAGTACGCGGCAAGGCGTCGACCACCGCGTCGACGAAGGCTCTGACCAGGGCGAACGGCTGCGGCAGCCGCAGCGGCCCGGGGCCGGGCAGCGGTACGGCGTGTGCCTCCGCGGGCAGCGCGGCGGCGATGGCCCGCAGGTGGGCCACGTCGGCCTCGTCCAGCGGTCCCGCCCGCCACGCGTCCAGGTCTCCCGCGGTCAGGCCGGGCAGCAGGCTGCCCCGCGCCGCGAGGTGCAGCGCGTGCCGTGCGGCCGCGGCCCAGCAGGCCGCTGCGGGGTGCGGGCGGTGCGGGCGGTCGGTGCGCAGCAGCAGCCGCACGGCATCGGCGACCGGCAGGAAGAGTGCGGGGACCGTGCGGCCGCGGGCGCCGTTGCCGTGCTTGCGGGCGACGACCAGGTCGCCGCGCGCCCCGTCGGGCCCGGCGGGTCCGACGGGCCCGACGGACTCCGGGAGGTCGCCGCCGTCCGGCCGCCAGAAGGCGATCCGGCCCTGCCGGGGTGGGTCGGCGGGGAGGAAGACGGCAGCGCAGGAGCGTACGAGCAAGGCGTCGTCGGCCTCCGTCCCGCCCGCCGCCCGCGCGCCCGTCTCCGCCGTCGTCACCGCCACCGCCGCCTCACTCAGCCCCAGCTCACGTCACTTGTCCCCCGCGCCCGCCACCCTAGGCGAGACCACTGACAACCCAGGTGCGCCCACGGCAACCGCGCCCCCGCACCCTCTGCGTGAACACTGGAAGGAAAGTTTCCTAACAATAATTCACCCCAAGTTATTGACGCGCACATGCCGCATCGCCAGGATTCCCCCCGAGACGGCCCGGCACCCCCACGCCAACCGAGGAGACGGACATGTCGCCCACCCCACGCGCCATGAACTCCCGCACCACGAAAGCCACCAAGCCCACCAAGCCCGGCAAGGTCAGCAAGCCCGCCAAGTCCGCCAAGTCCGGCAAGTCCGGCAAGGCCGGCAAGGCCCGTATCGGCGTCCCCGTCGCAGCGGGCGCCGCGCTCGCCCTCGTCGGGGGCGCCCTGCTCTGGTCACCGGCCGACGAGGCCGACGCCTCCCCCGCCGCCGCGCCCCGGGCCGGTTTCACGGCCGTCGCCGCGGGCGACATCGCCGAGCAGTGCACCGCGAGCAGCAGCAGCTGCAAGCACCCCAAGACCGCGGCCCTGGTCAAGCAGATCAATCCGTCCTTCGTGATGACCATGGGCGACAACCAGTACGACGACGCCCGCCTGAAGGACTTCCAGAAGTACTACGACAAGACGTGGGGCGCCTTCAAGAGCAAGACGCACCCCGTCGCGGGCAACCACGAGACGTACGACCCGGCGGGCGCGCTCAAGGGCTACAAGTCCTACTTCGGGTCCGTCGCCTACCCCGACGGCGAGAGCTACTACAGCTACGACCAGGGCAACTGGCACTTCATCGCGCTCGACTCCAACAGCTTCGACGACGACACGCAGATCGACTGGCTCAAGGACGACCTCGCCGCCAACTCCAAGAAGTGCGTGGCCGCGTACTGGCACCACCCCCTCTTCTCCTCGGGCGAGCACGGCAACGACCCGGTGAGCCGCCCCGTCTGGAAACTGCTGTACGACAACAAGGCCGAGCTGGTCCTCAACGGCCACGACCACCACTACGAGCGCTTCGCCCCGCAGAACGCGGACGGCAAGGCCGACGCCAACGGCCTCGTCGAACTGCTCGGCGGCATGGGCGGCGCCAACCCGTACAAGATCGAGGACGTCCAGCCCAACAGCCAGAAGCGGATCACCGACACGTTCGGCGTGGTCAAGCTGGACTTCACCGACACCGGGTTCTCCTGGAAGCTCCTCGCCACGGACGGCTCGACGAAGGACACCAGCCCGTCCTACTCCTGCCACTGAGCCCGGCGGGAGCCCTGCGATGTACCTCGCCTCCACCGGCGCGGCAACCAAGGGCGACGCGGCCGCCGGGACCCCGGAGCAGTCCGGGGCCCGGCGCGGCCGCGTCGCGGGACCCGTCCTCGCGCTGGGCGCGGTCAGCCTGGTCACGGACATCTCCTCCGAGATGGTCACCGCCGTCCTTCCGCTCTACTTCGTCCTCCAACTCGGCCTGTCGCCCCTTCAGTTCGGCTTCCTCGACGGTCTCTACAACGGCGTCACGGCGCTGGTACGGCTGGCCGGCGGATACGCCGCCGACCGCGGCGGGCGGCACAAACTGGTCGCGGGCGGCGGCTACGCCCTCTCCGCCCTTTCCCGGCTCGGACTGCTGCTCGCGGGCGGCGCCACCGCCGGGATCGGCGCGGCGCTCGCCGCCGACCGCATCGGCAAGGGCGTGCGCACCGCGCCGCGCGACGCGCTGATCTCGCTGAGCAGCCCGCCCGAGGCGCTGGGCCGCGCGTTCGGTGTGCACCGCGCGATGGACACGACGGGCGCGCTGCTCGGGCCGCTCGCCGCGTTCGCGCTGCTGTGGGCCACCGCGGACGCGTACGACGCCGTGTTCGTGGTCAGCTTCTGCTTCGGGCTGCTCGGGGTGCTGATGCTGGTCGCGTTCGTGCCGGGCCAGCTGGGCGGCCCCGCGCCGCAGCCCGTTCCGCGCGCCACCACACCCACGGTCAGGGCGCTCGGGCTTCTCCGGATCCCGGCCTTCCGGCGCGTCCTCGTCGCGGCCGCGCTGCTCGGGGCGGCCACCATCGGCGACTCCTTCCTCTACCTCCTCCTCCAGCGGCGGCTCGACTTCGCGATCTCCTGGTTCCCGTTGCTGCCGCTCGGCTCCGCCGCCGTCTACCTGCTGCTCGCGGTGCCCGCGGGGCGGCTCGCCGACCGCACGGGACGGCGCGTGCCGTTCCTCGCCGGGCACGCGGCGCTGCTCGGCGGCTACCTCCTGCTGCTCTCCCCCACCGACGGCTGGCCGCTGCTCATCGGCGTACTGCTCCTGCTCGGCATCTTCTACGCCGCCACCGACGGTGTCCTGATGGCCCTGGTCGCCCCCGTGGTCGCTCAGGAGCGGCGGGCGAGCGGCATGGCCGTCCTACAGACCGGCCAGGCGCTTGCCCGGCTCCTCGCCGCCGCGGGGTTCGGGGCGGCCTGGACGCTGTGGGACGTCGGCACCGCGCTGACCTGCGCGGTGCTCGCCCTGACCGTGGCGCTCGCCGGCGCGGCCGTCCTGCTACCGCCCTCCGAAAGGCGCCCATGACCCCGCCTCCCGACACCCGCCGCCCCCTCGGCCCCCGCCACCCCCTCGGCTCCCTCCGCTCCCGGATCGTGGCCGTCTCCGCGGCCGCCGCCGTCCTCGCGGGCGTCGCCGTCACGTACACCCTGCACGCCGCGCAGCGCGCCGAATCGGCCGACGCCACCTCGGAGTTCGGCCTCGGCCGGGGGCACCTCTACTTCCGTAACACGGAGGGCGGCACGGGCCGGGTCGCCCGCCTGCCCCTCCCGGCCGCGCCGTCCCGCACGCCGTCCCGCACCGCCGCCCGCACCGCCACCCGCACCACCGGCGGCCCCTCCTGCGAGCGGTTCTACGCCGCCGCGGGCACCGGCCTGTGCCTGCAGCGCCGCGCCGGGATCCCGCCGAAGTCGTACGCCGTCGTCCTGGACGGCAGACTCCGCGAGAAGCGCCGCATCGCGCTCACCGGGATCCCCGACCGGGCGCGCGTCTCGGCGTCGGGCCGGATGCTGTCCTGGACGATGTTCGCCACCGGCGACTCCTACGCGGGCTCCTCCTTCTCCACCCGCACCTCGATCCTGGACACCCGCACCGGCTACCTGATCAAGAACATGGAGGAGATCCCCCTCACCCTCGACGGCCACCGCTACCACGCGCCCGACGTCAACTACTGGGGCGTGACCTTCACGAAGGACGACAACCGCTTCTACGCGACGGTCTCGACCAAGGGCAGGACATACCTCGTGCGCGGCGACATGAAGAAGTGGGCGGCCACCGCCCTACGCTCGAATGTCGAGTGCCCTTCCCTCTCCCCCGACAACACCCGCATCGCCTTCAAGAAGCGGGTACGGAAGGGGACTCGGGACCCCTGGCGGCTCCACGTCCTCGACCTCCGCACGATGCGGGAGCACCCCCTCGCCGAGCGGCGCAGCGTCGACGACCAGGCGGCCTGGCTCGACGACGGCACCCTCGCGTACGCCCTGCCGGGCCGGGACGGGCGCAAGCAGGACATCTGGTCGACGCCCGCCGACGGCACGGGGAGGCCCACGCTGCGGGTACGGGGCGGGAGTTCACCGGCGGCGGTGCGCTGACCAGGGTTCCTGAGACCCCGAGCCCGTGAAGCGGGCCCGTGAAGGCTCTAGGGCCGGGCCCGGCGGGCGAGGTCCAAGGCGTATTCCGGCCACCACTGGCCTGCCTTCGGTCCGCCGCGGCACGTGCCGTCGGACTCGCCGGGGCGTTTGATCCACAGGTAGGCGTCGAGGCCGGGGTCGCCGGTCTGTGACGTGGGTGGGCGGCCGAGGGCGCGGCCCGGTGGATTACACCAGGCCTGGTCGCCCGCGTAGGGGCCGTTGCCGTTGCGGCTGCTGTCGACGACGAAGTGCTTGTCGCCGCCGAGCTCCTTGGCGAGCCGGTGTCCGTAGGCGGAACTCACCTGGTCCGTCTGGTGGTTGGATACGTTCAGCGCGAAGCCGTCGGCCGCGGCGATCCCGGCGCGGCGCAACGGGCCGACAAGGCGTCGCTCGTCGGGGATCCAGCCCGCGTTCCCCGCGTCGAGGTACACCTTGGTGTGCGGGTTGCGTTTGAGGCGCTGGACCGCGTGGGCGAGCAGCGCGTACCGTTCGGCGGCAGCCGCGCTCGCGCAGCCCGCCACCAGCTGGGCGACGGCGTCCGGTTCCACGATCACGTACGCGTCCCGGGTGCCGAGCCCCGAGGCCAACTCCTCCGTCCACCGGCGGTAGTCGGCGGCGTCGCGCGCGCCGCCCGAGGAGTACGCGCCGCAGTCGCGGTGCGGAATGAAGTAGGCGACGAAGACCGCCGTGCGCCCCGCCTTCGCGGCCGCCTCGGCGTGGGTGCGCGCTACAGAGCCGGCGTCGTCCCCGAACAGCCAGACGGCCTGCGGCTGCCCCGCGATGCGCTGGACGAGCCGGGCGTCGGCGGTGCGGCCCTCCCGCTGCCACCGCGCGACCTGCCGGGCGGCGGCGCTGTCCGGGTCGACCCAGAAGGCGGGGGTGGCCGGGTCCGTGGGCGCCGCGCCGTCCGCCGCCACGCCGCCCGACGGCGCCTCGCTCAGCGCACCCAGGAGGAGAGCGGCGGCAAGAGCGGTCCGGGAGAGCGTGGGACGGGGGCGCGGGACACGGCTCCGAAGGGCGAGGCGGAAAGGCTGTGGAGACACCGGGCGGCTCCAGTCGTTCGACGTGACGGCGCCGGTGGTCTCCGGCGCATTCCCGGAAGTGTGCGGTCGTCACGCCGCGGCGGGGGCCGGTCCCCGGCCGGGGCGCGGCAGTTCACCCGGAAGATCACTCGTACGGCGGTCTCTCGCCTCGTCCCAAGATCCTCAAGTGCGGTCTCCCGGCCGGGGTTTGACGCACGCACGCGCGCTCGGTTCTCGGTTCTCGGTTCTCGGTTCTCGGTTCTCGGTCCAGCACCCCGCACTCGGGTCAGTCCGCCCGCGCGTTCCGCATCCGCCCGTACGCGTACACGCAGCCCGCCAGCGCCAGATCGGAGAGGAGCATGAAACCGATCGAGTACGAGCCCTTCGCACTGTAGATCGCGCCCATGACCAGCGGCGGCACGAAGCCGCCGAGGCCGCCCACCGCGCCCACGATGCCGGTGACGGAGCCGACCTGCGGCTGCGGGGTGACCTGGGAGACGAGGGCGAAGACGCTGCCGCTCGCGGTGCCGAGGCCCGCCGCCATGGCCAGGAAGCAGATGGTGCCCATCGGGTTCAGCTTCGGGTCGAAGGCCTGCATGACGGCGAAGAGCGCGACCACCGCGAGGGCGGCCGTGGTGACCGTCGCCGGGTGGACCCGGTCGGAGAGCCAGCCGCCGACGGGCCGGAAGATGACGGTGACCAGCGCGAAACCGGCCGCCTTGGTCCCCGCGTCGGTGGGCGAGAGGTCGTACCAGGTCTTCAGGTACGTGGGCAGGTATACGCCGAAGGCAACGATTCCGCCGAAGCCGATCGCGTACAGGGCGGACAGCTCCCAGGTCACGCGCAACCGGCCCGCCTGCCCGAGGCGGGTGGTGAGCGAGGTGGTGGGCACGGGCCGGTCGGGGCGGTCGGTGATGAGGAAGAAGGCGAGCACCGCGAAGGCGGCGAGCCCGATCGCGACGACGATGAACGGCAGGTCCACGCCGTGCTCGGCGATGCGCGGGGTGAAGTATCCGGAGAGCGCCACACCGCCCATGCCCATCCCGAAGACGCCGAGCGCGAAGCCTCTGCGGGCGGGCGGGAACCAGGAGTTGACCAGCGGGATGCCGATGGCGAACGTCGTGCCGCCGAGGCCGAGCAGGAAGCCGACACCGAGCATCGCGAGGTAGCTGTTCCTGGCCGGGATGATCAGCAGCACCGGGACGATCGTGAGCGCCGAGACCAGCGGGAACATCAGCCGCGCGCCGTAGCGGTCGGTGAGCGCGCCGACCGGGACCCGGCCGAGCGAGCCCACGATCACGGGCACGGCGACCAGCAGGGACTGCTCGAAGGAGCTGAGCCCGAGGCGGTCCTTGAAGTCGCTGCCGAGCGGCGCGACCAGATCCCAGGCCCAGAAGGTGAGCGTGAAACCGATCGTCGCCACGGCCAGATTGCGGTAAGCGGCGGCGGAGGGCTTGGCTGCGAGGGTCTCGTCCACGCTCTCACGCTAGGAATCACCGTCCGGCGCGGCTCACTCTGCTGGGCCGTTCGGGTGCAGTCCCGCCTCGAAGGCGGCGGCGCTCAGCACCTCCCGCAGCATCGCGGGCGTCAGCCGTCCCGTGAACGTGTTGCGCTGGCTGACGTGGAAGCAGCCGAAGACGTCGAGCGGCTCCCGGCCCCGGCCACCCGCCAGGGTCACGTGCGCCCCGTGCCCGAACGCCGGGCGCGGCTTCGGGAGCTGCCAGCCCGCCGCCGCGAAGGCCGGAAGGGCGGCCTGCCAGCCGAAGCCGCCGAGGACGACCACCGACCTGAGCGTCGGGGCGAGCAGGTTCAGCTCGCTCACCAGCCAGGAGCGGCAGGTGTCGCGCTCGCCGACGGTGGGCTTGTTGTCGGGCGGGGCGCAGTGCACGGGCGAGGTGATGCGGGTGCCGTAGAGGGTGAGGCCGTCGTCGGCGCTCTCGGCGGTGGGCTGTGAGGCGAGCCCGACGTCGTAGAGCGCCGGGTAGAGGAACTCGCCCGAGCGGTCGCCGGTGAACATCCGCCCCGTGCGGTTGGCGCCGTGCGCGGCCGGCGCGAGGCCGACGATCAGGAGCGCGGCGTCGGGCGGCCCGAAGCCGGGCACGGGCCGCCCCCAGTACTCCCAGTCGGCGAAGGCGGCGCGCTTGGTGCGCGCGACCTCCTCGCGCCAGTCGACGAGGCGGGGGCAGGCCCGGCAGCCGGTGATCCGTTCGTCCAGCTCGTCCAGCTCGTCCAGTTCATTCAGTTCGTTCAGTTCGTTCGGTTCATCCAGTTCGCTCAGGCCGTCCATGCCCTCCACCGTACGTACGCGCACGTCCGCACCGCGTCCGGGCACCCGGCACCCGGCACCCGGCACCCGGCACCCGGCACCCGCTCAGGTCAGCACGGCGCCCAGCGCCACGAACCCGCAGATGAGCACCGCGAGGACGGCAAGGAGCGGCCACACGAACCGCAGGTACTTGTCGTAGCCGACCTTCGCGAGCGCCACACCGCCGATGGTCACGGCCGTGGTCGGCACCCACAGGTTCATCCAGCCGCTGGCCGCCTGCCAGGCCGTGACGACGACCGCGCGCGAGACTCCGGCGAAGTCGGCGAGCGGGGCGAGGATCGGCATGGCGAGCGTGGCGTGGCCGGAGGTGGAGGGGATCAGGAAGGCGAGCGGCAGGTTCACGAGGAAGACGATGACCGCGAAGAGCCCGGACGACGTGCCCTTCACGATGCCCTCGATGGAGTGGAGCACGGTGTCCGTGATCTTCGAGTTGTTCATGATCGTCGTGACGCCGCGGGCGAGCAGGATGACCAGGGCGGGCGAGACGAAGTCGGCCGCGCCCTGGATGATCGTCGAGCTGAGCTGCTGCTCACCCATGCGCGCGACCAGGCCGACGAGGACGGCCGCACACAGGAAGAGGGCAGCCAACTGCGGGAAGGACCAGCCGAGTTCGAAGCCGTACGGTGTCGCGTCGGCCTTGCCGGTGAGCGCACTCGACCAGGGCACCACAGAGAAGATCATGAAGGCGAAGACCAGCGCCGTGGCGATGAGCACCGCCTTGTGCAGCCGGGTCAGCTCGGGCGCCGCACCGGTCTCGGCGGCCTGCTCACGGTCCCGGTCGCCCGGCAGGAAGCCGGACAGGGAGCGCTCCGGGTCTCGCCGTACGCGCTTGGCGTACCGCACGACGTACGCGACCGTGACCCCGGTCAGCACGATCCACATGGCGAAGCGGAGCACGATGCCGTCGCCGAGCGAGATGTCCGCCGCGGACGAGGCGACGCCCGTCGCGAAGGGGTTCACGGTCGAGCAGAGCACCCCGACGCCCGCGCCGAGGATGATCGCGCCGACGGCGGTCATGCGGTCGTAGCCGAGGGCGAGCATCAGCGGCACGATCAGGCCGTAGAAGCCGAGTGTCTCCTCGGCGAATCCCTCGACCGTGCCGAGCACCGAGAAGACGACCATGACACCGGCGATGAGCAGCGCGCCGCGCTCGCGCAGCCGGTGGGCGAGCCGCCCGATACCGCGGTCGAGCGCCCCGGTCGCGAAGACGACGGTGATGAAGGCGCCGATGGCGAGCACGAACAGGAATACGCCCGCGCTGCCGTACAGCGAGCCCGCGTTGTCGGGCGCGACCAGCGAGGTCTTCTCGTCCTGGATGCCGTAGAGGCCGTTGACGGGTGACAGGAAGAGGTCGTTGAGGCGGTCGACGAAGGACTGTCCGGAGTCGACGCGGTGGTAGGTGCCCTCGACGGGGGCGCCGGAGCCGTTGCGGTCGTACTGCCCCGAGGGGATGAGGAAGGCGAGCAGCCAGACGGCGACGGTGACGACCGCCAGGACGGTCAGGGCGCTGGGGAAGGTGAACTTGCGCTTCCCGGCCGGGCTTTCGGCCGGGCCCCCGCTGTCCCCACCGGCGCCGCTGCCTCCGCCCCCTACCGGCGTCTCGGTCGTCCTCACGCGGCCCCGCCTCCCGCCCGCTCGAAGCCATCGGCGTACTCCCGTACGAACGCGCACAGGGCGACGACCGTGTTGCGCAGCTCCGAGAAGAGGACGCGCTCGTTCGGGGCATGCAGATTGCACATGCTGTCCTGCGCCCCGAAGAGCAGCACCTCTGCGCCGGGCGCCGCCTTCGCGAGCCCGTTGACCAGCGGAATCGACCCGCCGGTCGCCACGTACGAGGCGTCCTGCCCCCAGCCCTCCCGCAGCGCGTCGAGCGCGGCGCGGTAGGCGGGCCCGCCGGTGGTGGCCTCGTAGCCGGGCCCGGTGTCGCCGGGCGTGACGGTGAGCGGGACCCCGAAGGGCCTCAGCGAACGCAGGTGCTCGACGAGCCCGTCCCGCGCCTCCGCCGGGTCCTGCCGCGGATGGAAGCGGAGATTCAACTTGGCTCGGGCGTACGGCACCACGGCGGACGCGGCATGCTCCACGCTCGGCGCGTCCAGGCCGATGACGGTGATCGCGGGCCCGCTCCACAGCCGCTCGCCCAGGCTGCCGCTGCCGACGAGCGGCACACCGTCGTGTACGCCCGCGAGCGAGCGGAACTCCTCCTCGGTGTACGACGTGCCGCCCCACTCCTCGCGCCTGAGCCCCTCGACGGCAACGTCCCCGTGGACGTCGTGCAGGGTGGCGAGGGCCTTGAGCAGGACGAGCAGCGCGTCGGGCGCCGCCCCGCCGAACTCCCCGCTGTGGCGCGGCTCGTCGAGAGTGCGCACCTCGACCACCACCTCCGCGGCGCCGCGCAGACCGGTGGTGAGGGTGGGGGTGCCGGGGCGCAGGTTGCCGAGGTCGGCGATGACCATGGCGTCGCAGGCGAACCGCTCCGGGTCGGTGGGCGGGTAGCCGTCGAAGGCGCTGCCGTACTCCTCCTGCCCCTCGATGACGATCTTCACCCCGACCGGCGGCCGCCCCTCGTACGCCCGCACCATGCCGAGGTGCGCGATGACGTTGGACTTGTCGTCGGCGATGCCCCGGGCGCGCAGGCCGCCCTCGACGGGCGTCGGCTCGAAGGGCGGGGACTTCCAGAGGGCCTCGTCGCCGGGCGGCTGTACGTCGTAGTGGCCGTAGAGAAGGACGGTCGGCGCGTCCGGCGAGGGGGGCGGGATCTCGCCGTAGATCACCGGGGCGGTACCGGGCAGGTCGAGGCGCTCGACGTGCGGCACCCCGGCGTCCCGCAGCAGCCCGGCCACCAGGTCGTGGGCCTCCTCCACGGGACCGGCGGGGAACCCGGGAAACGCGATCGAGGGGATCGCGGCGAGCCGCTCCAGGTCGGCGCGGAGCCCGTCCATCAGAGCATCGACGGTGGCTTCGAAAGACGTCATGGGCAGCACTCCTGGGAGTCGCGTGTCATGTCCGGAATCATCCCGAATTATCGGCGTCTCGGGTTGGCGGATTCCGGACGGCTCGCCGGGAGCGGGGAATGCCGCACCGAAGCCGGTCTATGGTCGACGCATGGCTTCGGAGACTTCAGGGGACGGCCCGGTGGGCGGGGGCTCGGTGCGCGTCGACAGCTGGATCTGGTCGGTCCGCCTCACCAAGACCCGCTCGGCGGGGTCCGCGGCGTGCAAGGGCGGCCACGTCAGGGTCAACGGCGACCGCGTCAAGCCCGCGCACGGCCTGCACGTGGGCGACGAGGTACGCGTGCGGCAACCGGGCGGCCAGGAGCGGATCGTCATCGTGAAGCGCCTCATCCGCAAGCGCGTCGGCGCCCCGGTCGCCGTCGAGTGTTACGTGGACAACTCACCGCCGCCCCCGCCCCGCGAGGCCGTAGCCCCCGCGGGCATCCGCGACCGCGGCACCGGCCGCCCGACGAAGCGGGACCGCCGCGAACTGGAACGCCTACGGGGAGCGGACCACAGCTAGCCCTGCCCCAGTCCGCGCCACGAAGGCGCCCGCAGCGGCTTCAGGGGCGCGGGGAACTGCGCGACCGGCCACAACGGACCCGCAGCAAAAGACCGACCGAGGCGACCTCAGGGGCGCGGGGAACTGCGCGAGCAACCACGACGCACCCGCAGCGAACGACGGACCGGGTCACCCCCACACGCCCCACGCCCCACGCCTCAGCGGCCAGCGACCGGCACGGCCCGCACCCAGATCCCGTCCTCCGTAAGGTACTCGTCGACCTTCAGCCCCGCCTCCGCGAGCGCACCCTCGAACTCCTCCGTGGTAAGCGGCCGAGCCCGGAACGTCTGAGTCCACGTGGCATCCGGAAAGACGTACTCCGCGAGCACCTCGTTCACCCCGTCACCGACCGGCGTCGCCGACACGATCCGCACCGTGTAGCCGGAAGGATCGACCCGCTCCCTCGGCAGATTCGTGTGGTAGTCCGCCCCTTCCCGCTGGATCAGCACGCAGCCGCTGTCCGTGACGTGCTCCCGGCAGGCCCGCAGCATGCGACGCCGGACCTCCCGGTCGCCCTCGTGCACGAGGAACGACGCGAACATCACCACGGAGAACTTCTCGTCCAGGTCGAGCTTCTCGATGGGGCTCTGCACCCTGCGCACCCCGCCGCCGAGCGCGGCGACCTTCTCCAGCATCTCGGGGGACTCGTCCACGGCGGTGACCCGGAAGCCCCGTTCCAGGAGCGGACGCGTCACCCGGCCCGCCCCGCAGCCGAGTTCCAGGATGTGCGCCCCGGCCGGGATCGCGCCCTCGATGATGTCCGGCTCGTCCCCGACGGACAGCCGCGTGTACAGCTCGACCGCGCAGCCGTCCGGCGTGATCGCGCCGGGCCCCGTCCCCTCGTACCCCTCACGCATCTTCAGGCTCATGTCCTGCCCAACGAAGCGCGCTCCGGCGGCGTTCCCGACGCCCTCACGGCCCCCGCCGCCTACAGCGGGAACCAGCCATGCCCTCCGTACCAGTGCCCACCGGCCCGCAAATGGTCGCCCACGGCCCTCTCCACCCCGGTTCGCCTGGGCAGTTGGGCCACGGGGAGGTCCCGGGCACCGAAGACGAAGGCGACGGGGTCACCGTCCTCCGGCTCCCGCCCGTAACCGTCCGCAAGACGGAATCGCTCCTGGAAGCGGACGATGTTCGAGTCCGCGGGCAGCCGGGTCCTCAGCTGCGGATCGAGCAGCCAGGAGTGGCAGACGGCTGTCTCATACCGATCCTCGGGGAAGTGCCGCGCGAAGAACTCCCGCGCCATGGAGACGGACCGCTCGCAGGCCGTCGGCGTCAACGGCCCCCCGAAACCGGTGATGTGGAGGTTCAGGCAGGGGTCCCCCGGCCCCGCCGCGTGCCCGGCCGCACGCGTCGCGCCGCCCATCCGCGCACCGAGCACGGCGCGCTGGAACTGCAACCGCCCCAACTGGTAGAGCTCGCCCCGGAAGTGCAGGCCGGGCCAGTCCGGCACGACGAGGCCGCGACTGCCGTACGCCCTGCGGTGCACCGCCATGTGGCGGCCGAGGTCGGCGAGCGTGCGGCGTGAGACGTCGTCGGTGATGCCGCGGTCGCGGTGGTACGCGCGCACGTGCGCCAGCACCGCCACGTACACGTACACGAAGAAGCAGCGGCCGAGCTCGCCCCATGCCTCGGGCAGCGCCGGCACCCGGCCCCCGCGCCCGACCGTCCCCATGTCGCGCACGACGGCGTCCACGCAGCGGTCGAGCAGCCACCGGGCCTCCGCGTCGGCCCACAGCCGGTCGCGCAGCGCCACGAGGGCGTTGATGTCCTCGTGCGGCACGGCGAGGTCGAGCAGTACCTCCGGGAGCTCGTCGGCGTCCGGCAGCACCGCCCGGACCGCCGGCTCCCCGGCGTCCTCCAGCTCACCGAGCCATGCGGCGAGCCCGGCGTCGGCCCTGAGCGCTTCCAGCACGTTGCCACCCTCTTTATCCTTAAAAGGAGGAGATGACCTCTCATGATGCGCACAGGCAGTGAACCGCTGACCGCACGCAGTCCGCTGCGCATGCGCTTCTGGTTCAGCGTATGGGGCCTGGTCTGGGCGGGCTTCGGCACCGTCGCCTTCGCGCTCGTCGGACGGGCGGGGTGGGCGGTGGCGTGCGGGGTGCTGATGCTTGTGGTCGCCGCCGACCTCGCGTGGGTCGTCCACCGGCTGCGCCAGGGCCCGCACTACCAGCCGGGCAAGGACGTCCCGCCGTACGAGCCGCCGGGCACCCGCTAGCCCCCGAGCGCTAGCCCGCGGCCCCTGGATCCCGCCCCTGTCCCTGGCCCTGTCCGTCCGCGCCGTCGAACCGGGCCGCCGCCAGATACTCCGGCTGCGGGTCCAGGGCGGCCGCGAGGCGGAAGTGGCGGCGCGCCTGTTCGGGCTTGGTGGCGCGCTCATAGGTGCGGGCGAGCGCGAAGTGCGCGAAGGCGTTGTCCGGCTCACGCTCCAGGACGATGCTGAACTCCAGCTCGGCGGCGCGCAGTTGCGCGGCGGCGAAGAAGGCGCGCGCCCGCAGCAGACGGGCGGCCGTGTTCTCGGGATGGGCGGCGATGACGGTGTCGAGCAGCTTCACCGCGCCCCGCGGATCCCGCGCGGCCAGGAGCTGCTCCGCCGCACGGAAATCGATGACATGAGTCTCCGGACTGCTTTCGGGCACACCGGACTCCTTCCCTCGCTCACCCGCCTCAACGCCCGCCACACCCCCGCCTATTCCGGTCCCGCCGGGAGGCCCGCAGGCCCTATCCCGCAGGGAGGCCCGCAGGCCCTAGGCGCGCGCCCTGCGCGCAAGCTCCGCCCAGACCTCGCCGACGCGTTCCGCGAGGCCGTCCAGCGGGCCGTCGTTGTCGATCACGATGTCCGCGATCTCCAGGCGCTTCTCGCGGGTGGCTTGCGCGGCCATCCGCGCGCGGGCGTCCTCCTCGCGCATGCCGCGCAGCCGCACCAGCCGGTCCAGCTGGGTCTCGGGGCTCGCGTCGACGACGACCACGATGTCGTACAGCGGGGCGAGGCCGTTCTCGGTGAGGAGAGGCACGTCGTGGACGACGACCGCGCCGTCGGGGGCGGACTCTTCGAGCTCGGCGGAGCGGACGCCCACCAGGGGGTGCACGATCGAGTTCAGGGCGGCCAGCTTCTCCGCGTCGGCGAAGACGACCGCGCCGAGGGCGGGCCGGTCCAGCGAGCCGTCGGGGGCCAGGATCTCCGGTCCGAAGGCCTCGACGACGGCCCCCAGACCGGGAGTTCCCGGCTCCACCACCTCACGCGCGATCTTGTCCGCGTCGATCAGAACGGCACCGGACGCGACAAGCAGCCGCGAGACTTCACTCTTGCCGGCGCCGATTCCGCCGGTCAGGCCCACCTTCAGCATGACCGGCAGCTTAGGGCCTGCCCGGCGGACCGCAGCAAGGCCCCGGCGTCACGCGTCGCCCTCCCGCTCGGCGAGGAAGCGTTCGAAGTCGCGGCCGATCTCGTCGGCGGAGGGGATGTCCAGCGGCTCGGCGAGCATGTTGCCCCGGTCCTGGGCGCCGGCCGCCGCGTCGTACTGGTGCTCAAGGCCCTGGATCAGCGCGACCAGCTCCTCGTCGCCCTCCTGGATCTGCCGGTCGATCTCGGTCTGGGTGCGGTGCGCCTCGGTGCGCAGACCGTGCGCGACGCTCGGCAGCACCAGACCGGTCGCGGCGGTGATCGCCTCCAGGACAGTGAGGGCCGCGTCCGGGTAGGCGGAGCGGGCGATGTAGTGCGGGACGTGCGCGGCCACGCCGAGCACGTCGTGCCCGGCCTCCAGGAGGCGGTACTCCACCAGGGAGGCCGCGCTGCCTGGCACCTGCGCCTCGTCGAAGGGGCTGCGGTGGCCGGGGATCAGGTCGGTGCGGTTGCCGTGCGGTGTGAGGCCCACGGGGCGGGTGTGCGGGACGCCCATGGGAATGCCGTGGAAGTTCACGGACAGGCGCACGCCCAGCCGCTCCACGATCTGCTTGACGGCCGCGGCGAAGCGCTCCCACTCCACGTCGGGCTCGGGCCCGGCGAGGAGCAGGAAGGGCGCGCCGGTGGCGTCCTGGACGAGGCGGACGTCGAGCGTCGGCACCTCGTAGTCGCTCCATCGGTCGCGCCGGAAGGTGAGCAGCGGGCGGCGGGCACGGTAGTCGATGAGCCGGTCGTGGTCGAATCTCGCCACCACCTGCCCGGGAAGGCTGTCCGTGAGCCGCTCGACGATCTGGTCGCCGGTTTCGCCCGCGTCGATGTATCCGTCGAAGTGGTAGAGCATGACCAGTCCGGCCGACTCCTGGGCGAGCGCCATGTCGACCACGGCGAGGCCCTTCGGCTCCCATGCGTACAAACCCTGCGGATCAAGCACTGTGACCGCTCCTCCTCGTGTTCACAGGAAAGAACACGCTCGGGCACACAGTCATTCCCGGCCACGCCGTCTCCGTCGGTGTTCGTACGCCTGAACTCCCTTACCCGGCCCCTACCTTGGCCCACTCCGGACACCTTGACCCACCCCGAACCAAGAAGCGGGGGGGGGGGCGCGGCGGGGGGGCGGGGGGGTCGGGTGTGCCGGTCATCGGGGGGTGCTACCTGCGGGGGGGTCGGGGGCGGCCGCGGTGATGGGTGCGGTGGTGGGTGCCGGGTCGGGCTCCTCG